>JAZBPF010000450.1:0-18875 GCA_036351515.1 Pseudomonadales bacterium
GGAGGAGCTCGACTTCCCGGGGCCCCGGACCATGCGCACCGCCGCCGACTGGCTCCGGCGCCAGGCCGGCGGTGAAGCGGACGACGACCGCTTCCTGCTGTTCGTGGACGAGTTCGACCCGCACGAGCCCTTCGACACGCCGTCGCCTTGGGCGAACCGCTACGACCCCGCCTGGGACGGCCCGCTGCTGATCTGGCCGCCCTACGCGAAGCGCACGGTGGAGCGCGGCATCCTCACGGAGCGGGAGGCGCGCCACGTACGCGCCAACTACGGCAGCAAGCTGTCGATGATCGACCACTGGTTCGGCGAGGTGCTCGACGCCCTCGACGCGCGCGGCCTGTGGGACAACACGCTGGTGATCGTGTGCACGGACCACGGCCACTACCTCGGCGAGCGCGACCTCTTCGGCAAGCCCGGCGTCCCGCACTTCGCGCCGCTGGCGCACATCCCGCTGCTCATCGGCGGCGCCGGCGTCACGCCCGGACGCTACGACCACCTGACGACGACCGTGGACGTGCACGCCACGCTCTGCGACCTGTTCGCCGTGACGCCGCGGCACCGGACCCATGGCGTGTCCCTGCTCCCGGCCCTCGAGGATCGCGGCCGACCCGTGCGCGAGATCGCGCTCGCGGGGGTCTTCGGCCGCTGGGTGCAGCTCACGGACGGCCGGCGCAAGCTCGCGCGGGCGCCGGTCTCCGTGGACAACCTGCCGCTCTCGCTCTGGTCGAACCGCTGGTCGACCATGCCCGTGCGCAACGTGCCGGAGCTGCGCCTGCCCCCGCCGGACCGCCGTGCGCGCCTCGATTTCATGCCCGGCAGCGACGTCCCGGTGATCCGCCAGCCCTTCGCACCCGGCGATCCGCTGCCCTTCTGGGCGCTCGGCATGCGCCCGGGGGACCACCACTGCTACGACCTCGAGGACGATCCCGGGGAGCTGCGGAACCTCACGGGCAGCCCGCTCGAGGACGCGATGACCGAGCAGCTCCGCGTCGCGCTCCGGGCCGTGGAGGCGCCGGAGGAGCAGTTCGCCCGCCTGGGCCTGACCTGACACCGGACCAAGGGAGCACCCATGAACGATCCGGCCCCGCCGGCCCATCCCTTCGCGGAGCTCCTCGGCTTCGAGGTCACGGCGCGCGGCGAGGGCCGCTGCACCACCGAACTCGAGCTGGCGCCCCGGCACCGGAACCCCCACGGCATCGTCCACGGCGCCGTGCTCTACGCGCTCGCGGACACGGGCATGGGCGGCGCGCTGACGTCCGTACTGGAGCCCGGGCAGCTCTGCTCGACCGTGGAGATCAAGATCGTCTACTTCCGGCCGGCGCTCGAGGGGCGGCTCCTGTGCACCACGGAGCTCGTGAACCGGACCCGGCGCACGGCGGCCCTCGAGTCGAGTCTCCGCGTCGGCGAGAAGCTCCTCGCCCGCGCCTACGGGACCTTCATGATCCTCGACGCGCCGTCCTGAGCCGCGCGCCACCCGGACCGTGACCCGGGCCACGGATGCGGGGCGACGCGGTCGTCCGTCCCCTCGCCCTGTGCCATGCTCCGACGGTGACCCGCAGCCGGGTATCCGCCATGGGACGCCCCGTCCGCTTCGCCGCGCTCGCGTTCCTCCTCGGCCTCGTCGCCTGCGGCGGCGGGGGCGGCAGCGGTCCGGCCGATCCCCCGACCTCACCTCCGGCGCCTTCGCCCCCGCCCGCTTCGGAACCCTTCGGCCTCGAGACCCGCGAACCCCTCGCTCCGCTCCGGCTGCCGACGGGCTCGGGCTCCCCCGGAGGCTTCGACCTGGAGGACGCCTTCCCGGCCCTGCCCGCCTTCGACGTCCCCCTCTTCGTGGCCGCGGTCCCCGGCGAGGACCGGCTCGTCGTCGTCGAGCAGTCGGGGCGCCTGCGGGCCTTCGCCGAGGACCCCGGCGCGGACGCGAGCGAGGTCGTCCTCGATCTCTCCGGGCGCGTGCTCTTCGGGGGCGAGCAGGGGCTGCTGGGGCTCGCCTTCGATCCGGAGTTCGAGCGCGACCGCTTCCTGTACGTGCACTACTCGGCGTCCGGACCGCGGCGCTCGGTGATCGCCCGGTTCTTCTGGGACCCGACGACGGACCGCGTGGACCCGGCGTCCGAGCGCGTGATCCTCGAGGTGCCGCAGCCCTACGCGAACCACAACGGCGGGATGCTGGCCTTCGGCCCGGACGGCCATCTCTACGTGGCGCTGGGCGACGGCGGCAGCGCGGGCGATCCGGACCGGAACGGGCAGGATCCCTCCACGCTCCTCGGGTCCCTGCTCCGCCTGGACGTCCGGCCCGCCGATCCCGCCCTTCCCTACGCGGTGCCCGTGGACAATCCCTTCGTCGGCCGGACCGGCTTCGCCCCGGAACTCTGGGCCTTCGGCCTGCGCAACCCCTTCCGCTTCTCCTTCGACCGCCAGACCGGCGAGCTCTGGCTCGGCGACGTGGGCCAGGGGGCCCGGGAGGAGATCGACCTGATCGTGCGGGGCGGCAACTACGGCTGGCGCCGCTTCGAGGGCACGCTGCTGTACGACGCCGGCGAAGCGCTCGGCGGCGGGGTTCCACACACGCCGCCCCTGTTCGAGTACGGGCGCGACGCGGGCGTGTCGGTGATCGGCGGCTACGTCTATCGCGGGACGCGCCACGCATCCCTCTTCGGCCGCTATCTCTACACCGATTTCGGCTCCGGCACGGTCTGGGCCCTCGAACGGGAGGGCGACACGGTGCGGAGCAACGAGGCGATCGCCACGGCCTCCAGCCCCACCTCCTTCGGCGAGGACGGCGCGGGCGAACTGCTCGTGGTCTCGCGCAGCGGGCGCCTGCTGACGCTCGTGGCGGCGGCGTCGGGGGACGAGCTGCCCGAGCGGCTGTCGGAGACCGGCCTGTTCACGGACCTCGCCACCCTCGCGCCGGCCGCCGGTCTCGTGGAGTACACCCTGAACGTGCCCTTCTGGTCCGACGGCACCCGCAAGCGGCGCTGGTTCGCCGTGCCCGACGACCGCTTCGTCGGCTTCGATGCGACCGGCTCCTGGGACTTTCCCGTGGGGACGGTGACCGTGAAGCACTTCGAGCTCCGCCTCGACGAGAACGACGCCTCGAGCGACCGGCGTCTGGAGACGCGCCTGTTCGTGCACACGGACGGGGGCTGGCTCGGCTTCACCTACCGCTGGAACGACGCGGGCACCGACGCCTTCCTGCTGGCGGCCGGCGAGACCGACACCTTCACGGTCACCGAGGCGGACGGCAGCACCCGCACGCAGCGCTACGACTACCCGAGCCGGACCGACTGCCTGCGCTGCCACACGGAGGTGGCGGGACGGACGCTGGGCCTCGAGACCCGGCAGCTGAACCGGGACTTCGACTACGCCCTGGCCACCGACAACCAGCTCCGCGCCCTGAACCACGCCGGCTGGTTCGACACCGACATCGGCAGCGCCGACCGCTATGGCGCCTGGCCCGCCCTCGACGACCCCACCGTCCCGGTGGCGGAGCGGGCACGGGCCTGGCTCGCCGCCAACTGCGCGTCCTGCCACCAGCCGGGCGGGCCGACCCCGACGGCCCTCGACCTGCGCTTCGACACGGCACTCGACGCCACGGGCATGCTCGCGGCGCCCTCGAGCGGGAGCCTCGGCATCGCCGACGCCCGCATCGTCGATCCCGGCAGCCCGGCGACGAGCGTGCTGCTCGAACGCATCCGCCGGCTGGACGACACCCGCATGCCGCCCCTCTCGAGCCACGTCGTGGACGAGACCGGCGTCACGCTGGTGGAAGCCTGGATCGAGGGGCTCTAGGCGGAGTCAGGTGAAGCGGCCGGCGTAGACCGGCCGCACGCGACCGCCGACGCGGACGGGGCCCGTGGCCGGGACCTCGAGGCGGATCCGGGCGGGTCGCCCGAGCACCTCCCCCTGTCGGAGTTCGAACGTCCCGGTGGTACCGGCCGCGCGCAGCTGTTCGCCGAACTGCGCGGCCGCGCTGCCCGTGGCCGGATCCTCGCGCAGGCCGTCCGCGTCGAAGAACACGCGCACCTGCCAGCGCGTGCCGCGGGCCGGCGCGGCCAGGAGCACGCCGGTACAGCCGCCCCCGCGCAGCGCGGCGAGGACCGCGACCGGATCCCGGATCGGCGCGGCGAGGGCGGCAGGACCGTCCGCGGTGACCAGCGCGAAGACCGGACCGTTCGCGCCCGTGGCGAGCGGCAGGGGGCCGGCGCCGAAGGCGGGGTCGAGCGCCTCGAGGAGCCCGTCCGCCACGGCCGGGCGCAGCATCGCGGCGGGCGCCGCGAGCCACTCGACGCCCTGCGGGTCCCGTTCCACGGGCACGTCTCCCGCGCCGGTGCCGAGCACGAGCGGCGCGTCGCCGTGGCCGAGCGCCTCGCGGATCACCGCGGCCGTACCCAGCACCGGATGGCCGGCGAAGGGCAGCTCCGCCGCCGGCGTGTGGATGGAGACGGCCCAGCAGCCCGGCGCCCGGGGCGTCGGGGTGAGGAAGGTCGTCTCGGAGAGGTTGGTCTCCCCCGCCACGAGCTGGCGCAGGGGGCGGGGCAGCGGCGTCTCGCTGATCACCACGGCCAGCGGATTGCCGGCGAGCGGCGTCTCGGCGAAGACGTCGACGACGTGGATGCGGGCCCCGGAGAGGGCGGAGGGGTCGGTCATGGAAGGCTCCCGCGGACCCGCCCGGGCGGACGGGTCCGCGGAGAACGCCTCAGCCCTTGAACTCGGCCACGAGCGAGGCGATGGACTGCTTCGCGTCGCCGAAGAGCATGCGCGTGTTCTCGCCGAAGAAGAGCGGATTGTCGACGCCGGAGAAGCCCGAGCCCATGGAGCGCTTGAGCACGAACACGGTCCGCGCCTGGTCGACGTTGATGATGGGCATGCCGTAGATCGGGCTGTTCTCGTCCTCCCGGGCGGCCGGGTTGACGACGTCGTTGGCCCCGATGACGACCGCCACGTCCGTGTTCGGCAGCCGCGGGTTGATGTCGTCCATCTCGACGAGCTGGTCGTAGGGCACGTTGGCCTCGGCGAGGAGCACGTTCATGTGCCCGGGCATGCGCCCGGCGACGGGGTGGATCGCGAAGTTCACCTCGGCGCCGTTCTTCTCGAGGAGCTCGCCGAGTTCGCGCACCACGTGCTGGGCCTGGGCGACGGCCATGCCGTAGCCCGGCACGAACACCACGGAGCTCGCGGACTCGAGGATCAGGTAGGCGTCGTCCGCCGTGATCGGCTTGACCTCGCCCTCGACCTTGCTCGCGGTCTTGGCGGCGCCGAAGCCCGAGAACAGGACGTTCGCGAGGGACCGGTTCATGGCCTTGCACATGATGTTCGTGAGGATGATCCCGGAGGCCCCCACGAGCGAGCCGGCGACGATGAGCAGGTTGTTGCCGATCGCGAAGCCCGCGGCGCAGGCGGCGAGACCCGAGTAGCTGTTGAGCAGCGAGATCACCACCGGCATGTCCGCGCCGCCGATGGGGATCACCGCCATCACGCCGAGCACGAGGGACAGGCCGAGGAGCACCCAGAACCAGGTGCCGCCGATCACGGGGTCCCCGACGAAGATCGCCGCGGAAGCGAGGATCCCGATCAGGATCAGGCTGTTCACGATGCGCTGGCCGGAGAACACGATGGCCGCGGTGGTCATCTTCTCGGCGAGCTTGGCGTAGGCCACGAGCGAGCCCGACGCGGTCACGCCGCCGATGAGGATCGAGAGCACCACGGTGACGAGCACGAAGGCGGACGCGTCCCCGTCGAGCAGCTGCCGGCCGCCGAGCTCCGGATAGAGGGCCGCCCAGCCCACGAGGAGCGAAGCCGCACCGCCCGAGCCGTTGAAGAGCGCGACCATCTCCGGCATGGACGTCATGGCCACCATGCGGGCCGCGAGGGCGCCGACCACGGTGCCGGCCACGGCCGCGCCGACGATGTACTCGAAGGTGACGATGTCGCGGGCCAGCAGCGTCACCACCACGGCGATCGCCATGCCGACGGCGGAGAGCAGGTTGCCCCGGCGCGCCGAGTCCGGGTGGCCCAGCATCTTCAGGCCGAAGACGAAGAGCGCCGCCGAGACGATGTAGGCGAAGTTGATGACCTCGTTGGAGAGGCTCATGCGGCACCTCCCGTGCCCTTCTTCTTGAACATGGCGAGCATGCGATCCGTGACCATGTAGCCGCCGACCACGTTGATCGTCGCGAAGAACACGGACGCGGCGCCGAGCCAGGTGGCCGCCGCGTAGGCTTCACTGCCCGCGGCGAGGAGCGCCCCGAGGATCGTGATGCCGGAGATCGCGTTGGCGCCGGACATGAGCGGCGTGTGCAGCGTGGCCGGGACCTTCGCGATGAGCTCGAAGCCCAGGAAGATCGACAGCATGAGGATGAAGGACAGGAATACGGCTTCCATCTCGCGCGCGCTCCTCAGAGGTTCCGGATGGTCTCGTTGACGATCTTCCCGTCGTGCGTGATCACGCAGCTCTTCAGGATGTCGTCGGAGAGATCGAGGTCGAAGCGGGCGGATTCCTTGTCCCAGAACTCGTCGACCAGGTTGAAGAGGTTGGCGGAGAACATCTCCGAGGCGTTGCGGGCGACCTCCGCCGGGAGGTTGCGCAGGCCGATGATCTTCACGCCGTTCACGTCGACCACCTCGCCGGGCCGGGAGCCCTCGACGTTGCCGCCGGTCTCCACGGCCATGTCGACGATCACCGAGCCGGGACGCATGCGCGCGACGGTCTCCGCGTCGATGAGGCGCGGCGCCGGGCGCCCGAAGAGCTGCGCCGTGGTGATGACGATGTCGGATTCGGCGATCGCGTCGGCCTGGCCCTCGCGCTGCTTCGCCTGCTGCTCCGGCGTCAGCTCCTTCGCGTAGCCCTGATCCGTCTGCCCCGTCTCCCCGAGGTCGATCTCGAGGAACTTGGCGCCGAGGGACTGCACCTGCTCGGCGACCACGGGCCGCGTGTCGAAGGCGGTCACCCGGGCGCCGAGGCGCTTGGCCGTGGCGATGGCCTGGAGCCCGGCCACGCCGGCGCCGATGACGAAGACCTTCGCCGGCGAGATCGTGCCCGCGGGGGTCATCATCATCGGCAGGATCTTGTTCGACTCCCGGGCGGCGAGGATCACGGTGACGTAGCCCGCGAGGTTCGCCTGGGAGCTGAGCACGTCCATCTTCTGGGCGCGCGTCGAGCGCGGAACCATCTCCATGCTGATGGCCGTGACGCCCGCCTCGGCGAGCTTGCCGATCAGCTCCTTCTCGTTGAAGGGATCGAGGAGGCTCGCGTGGATCGCGCCCCGCTTGAGCTTGCCGAGCTCCTCCGCGTCGGGCTTGCGGATCCGCAGCAGGATGTCGGCCGAGCCGAGCAGGGCGTCCCGGTCCGCCTCGAGCTTCGCGCCGGCGTCCGTGTACTGCGCGTCGGGAAAGCCCGCGTGTTCGCCCACGCCGGGTTCCACGGTGACCTCGAAGCCGAGGCCGACGAGCTTCTTCACGGTGACGGGCACGAGGGGTGCCCGCAGCTCCCCCGGAAGGGTCTCCTTCGGTACGCCGATCAGCATGTCGCGTTCATCCCAGCGGCTGCACGAATTGCGTGACGCGCCCCGCCACCGGACCCCACGAAGCACGGTGCGGCCTCGCCTCGCGGCGGATCGACGACGTCACGTTCCGGGGTCTCGCGCCGCGCGGTCCCGGCACGCCCGCGAAGCGGACGCTCCGAAGGCGGACGGACGGGAGCGGGAGACCGACAGGGCAGAAAGGCCCACTACCCCGACGGGCCTGACCCTGTACAAGGGCCGGACAGGGTACGGATTCGATCCGGCGAATACAATCCTGTCCTCGCGCGGAGCCGGACCGGCTCCCTTGCGCCCGTCGGAGGGCCTTCCGACAATCGCCGGCCCGGTGGCCGAGGGCCGCCGGGCCGCACAGGGAGGGGAGCCATGTCCGTGAGCCCGCGCGCCTTCGCGTTCGCGGTGGCCGTCGCCTTCGGCGCGGGTCTCCTCGCGAGCCTCGCGCTCCGTCCTCCCGGCGCGGCCGCGCCCGTCGCCGGTCCTGCGGCAGAGGCCGGGGCGGCCGTCCGCGTGCGCTGGCGCCTGCCCGTGGCCTTCGGCACGAACCTGCCGGCCCTCGGCGACAACATCCTCCACGTCCGCGACGCCGCGGCGGCCACGAGCGCGGGCGCCGTGCGCCTCGAGGTCTTCGAGCCGGGAGAGATCGTCAGCGCCTTCGCGATCACCGAGGCCGTGCGCGACGACAAGGTCCCCGCGGGCTACACCTGGCTCGGCTACGACCAGGGCCGGCTGCCCGCCTCCGTACTCCTCGGGGCGGTGCCCTTCGGCATGGAGCCCTGGGAGTACCTCGCCTGGTGGCACGAGGCCGGCGGCCGCGAACTCGGCGAGGCGCTCTACGAGCGGCGGGGCGTGCATCCGGTGCTCTGCGGCCTCATCGGCCCGGAGACCGCCGGCTGGTTCCGGGAACCGGTGGACACGCTCGCGGACGTGGAGGGCCTGAAGATCCGCTTCGCGGGGCTCGGCGGGAAGGTGCTCCAGCGCCTCGGCGCATCCGTGACCATGATCCCCGGCAGCGACCTGTTCCAGGCCCTCGAGAAGGGCGCCATCGACGCCACCGAGTACTCGCTGCCGGTGGTGGACCGCAAGCTCGGCTTCGACCGGGTGGCGCGCATCAACTACTTCCCGGGCTGGCACCAGACCTTCACGGCCTTTCACCTGGTGGTGAACCTCGCGCGCTGGGAGGCGCTCGCGCCACGGGACCGGGCGATCCTCGAGACCGCCTGCGAGGCCGGCGTCGCCCGCAACCTCGCCCGCTCCGAGGCGCTCCAGGGCCCCGTGATCGCCGGCTTCCCCGCCGAGGGCGTCTCGGCCCGGCGCCTGCCGACGCCGCTCCTCGAGGAGCTCCGGCGCGTGACCGAGGCGGTCCTCGACGAGGAGGCGGCCGCGGACGCCGAGTTCGCCGAGCTCCTCGCGCACCAGCGCGCCTTCTCGGCGGAGTACGCGCACTGGAAGCGTCTCGCCTACCTCCCCCGGGACTTCTGATGGACCGCGCCGACGCCGTCCCGGCCGTCGACGAGACGCGCCCCCACGGGCCCGACCCGCTGCCGCGCACGGCCTTCGCCGACCGCGTGGACGCCTGGGTCCTGCGCATCGGCGAGGCCGCCTCCTGGCTCTGGCTCGCGCTCCTCGTCGTGATCGTCGCGAACGTGGTGCTCCGCTACCTCTTCGGCGAGGGCCGCGTCGAGCTCGAGGAGCTCCAGTGGCACCTCTACGCCGTCGGCTTCCTCGCGGCGCTCGCCCTCGCCGTGACCACGGACGACCACGTGCGCGTGGACGTGGTCCACGAGCGCCTCTCCCCGCGGCGACGCGCGTGGATCGAGCTCTACGGCACGGTGCTCCTGCTCTATCCGTTCCTCGCCCTCGTGCTCGTGTACGCGGGTCCCTTCGTGGCCGCCGCCTGGCGCACGGACGAGGTCTCCCAGGCCCCGGGCGGTCTGCCCCTGCGCTGGGCGATCAAGGCCGTGCTCCCCGCGGCCTTCGCGCTGATCGCGCTCGCGGCGACGGCGCGCCTGTCCCGGGTCACGGCGCTGCTCTTCGGCTGGCCCGCGCCGCGGCCGCCGCGCCCCGACGACCGCGCGGGAGCGGACTGAGCCGTGCCCGCGAACGAATGGCTCGCGGTGGCGCTCTTCGTCGCCTTCATCGGCCTCGTGTTCACGGGTTACCCGGTGGCCTGGGTGCTGGGCGGTCTCGCGGTGCTCTTCACGGCGCTCGCCATCGTCGCCGACGTGGACCTCGGCCTGGCCGTGGGCGTGGACTGGGCCTACACGTCGATCACGGTCGAGCGGATCTGGGACGTCATGACGAACTGGGTGCTCGTCGCCCTGCCCATGTTCGTCTACATGGGGCTCATGCTCGACCGCTCGGGCATGGCCGAATCCCTCATGCGCAACTTCGTGCGCCTGTTCGGGAGCCTGCGCGGCGGCCTCGCCGTGACGGTCACGCTCATCGGCCTGCTCCTCGCCGCGAGCACGGGCATCATCGGCGCGAGCGTCGTGCTCCTCGCGCTCCTCGGCCTGCCGGTGATGCTGCGCGACGGCTACGCGCCGTCCTTCGCCGCCGGCACGGTCTGCGCCGTGGGCACCCTCGGCATCCTCGTGCCCCCGAGCATCATGCTCGTGCTCATGGCGGACCGGCTCGCCATGAGCGTCGGCGACCTGTTCCTCGGGGCGCTGCTGCCGGGCCTGCTCCTCGGCGCGCTCTACGTCTGCTGGATCCTGCTCCGCGCGCACCTCTCGGCGGACGCGGCGCCGCCGCGGCGGGACGCGGAGCCGGTCACCCTCGCCGTGTGCCTCGCCGTGCTCCGCGCGGTCCTGCCGCCGGCGGGACTGATCCTCGCGGTGCTCGGGAGCATCTTCTTCGGCGTCGCGACGCCGACGGAGGCGGCGGGCGTCGGCGCGGCAGGAGCGACGCTCCTCGCGCTCGCCAACGGCCGCCTCGACCGCACGGTGCTGCGCGACGTGCTCGTGCAGACCTCGCGCACCACGGCGTTCATCTTCGCGATCTTCCTCGGGGCCACCGCCTACTCGCTCGTGCTCCGGGGCCTCGGCGGCGACGCGCTCCTCGAGCGCGTGCTCCTCGGCCTGCCCTTCGAGCCCACGGGCATCGTGCTGACGATCCTCGCCGTGACCTTCCTCCTCGGCTTCTTCCTCGACTGGATCGAGATCACGCTCATCGTGCTTCCGCTCGTGGCGCCCGTGGTCACGAATCTCGGCTTCGATCCCGTGTGGTTCACGGTGCTCTTCGCCGTCTGCCTGCAGACCTCCTTCCTGACGCCCCCCGTGGGCTTCGCCATCTTCTACCTGAAGGGCGTGGCGCCGCCGGAGGTGGACGTGCGCACGATCTATCGCGGCGTCGTGCCCTTCATCGCGCTCCAGCTCTTCGGCGGCGTGCTGCTCTTCCTCTGGCCCGAGCTCGTGACCTGGCTTCCGGCGCAGGCCTACGGCAGCGGGCGCTGAGAGCCCGGCCCTTCCCTGACAGCGTGGGGCCCATTCGGTAGGGTGACCACACGTGCTCGCGCAGGGGTTCGGTCGCGGCACGTCCTGCCGCCGTTTTCGGGAACCTCTGCGACGTAGCGTTCACGGGCGAGACGGACCGCGTACCGCGCGGTCCGCCATGCACCGGAGCGGAGGAGCCCATGACCACGCGCCTGTACTTTCTCGTGCCCGACGAAGCCACGGGGCGAGTCATCGTCGACGACCTGCGCGGTCGCGGCGTGCCCGAGGAGCGGATCCAGGCCGTCGCGCACCGCAGGAACTACCCGCTCGAGGGCCTCCCGGAGGCCGGCATCACGGAACGCACGGACATCGTCAACGCGGCGAAGAAGGGCGTGTCCCTCGGGGGCACGGCGGGCCTCGTGGCGGGCCTCGTGGCCGCCACCTTTCCCCCTTCGGGCTTCGTGATCGCGGGCGGCGCGCTCGTCGGCGGGCTGACCGCCGCCGGCGCGGCCATCGGCACCTGGTCGGCGACGCTCGTGGGCGTCGGCGCCACCAACGAGGAGCTGAAGGCCTTCGAGGACGCCCTCGACCGCGGCGAGATCCTCATGCTCGTGGACGTCGACGACGACCGCGTGGACGAGATGGAGGGCCTCGTGCGCGCCCACCACGAGGACGCGATCCTCTGCGCGGGACGCCTCGACGAGACCGGCGAGGCGGAGCCCGAGGAATGCCGGATCCGCGGCTACCGGGACCAGCCCGCGGGCGACGCGCCGACGCCCTGACCGACCTCGTGCCTCACACGACGCCGTCGGCCCGCAGCCGCGCCACGGCGGCGGCGTCGAGGCCGAGCTCCGCGAGCAGGGCGGCCGTGTCGCCCCCGTGCTCCGGGCTGCGCAGGCCCGGCCGGGGCGGCTCCGCGGCGAACTTCAGGGGTGCCCCGAGATACTCCCGTCCGTCCTCGTCCACGAGGACCATGCCCCGGGCCCGCACCTGCTCGAGATCGAGCCCCGTGCGCAGGTCGTTCACCGGGGCCCAGCACACGTCGAGTCCCTCGAGAAAGGCCTCCCAGTGGGCCCGCGGCTGCGCGGCGAAGGTCTCCTCGAGGAAGGCGATCACCGGCCGCTGCCGGGCGCCGGGCTCGCTGCAGAGGGGAATCAGGTCCTCGCGGCCGAGGGCGCCGAGGAGCGCCCGCACGAACTTCGGCTCGACGCCGCCGAGCACGAGGTACGCCCCGTCCGCGCAGCGGTAGATGCGGTAGAGCGCGTTGCCGCCCCAGATCCGCTCCTCCGACGGCACCGGCGCGCGCTTCTCCGCGAAGGCCGCGCCCATGGAATTCGGCATGCACGCGAGGATCGCGTCCATCATGGACAGGTCGAGGTAGTCGCCCTCGCCGGTGCGCTCCCGTCGGTAGAGCGCCATGCAGACGCCCGCGAGCACGAGCGTCGCCGCGAGCATGTCGCCCGCGGGCATGGCCGGCAGCACGGGGCGCCCCTCCCCGTCCACGTTGTTCGAGAGCAGTCCGCACATGGCCTCCACGGCCAGGTCGTGGGCGGGGCGGCCGGCCAGGGGTCCCGTCTGGCCGAAGGCGGAGATGGACGCGTAGACGATGCGCGGATTCCGGGCCCGGACCACCGCGGGGCCGATCCCGAGCCGGTCCACCACGCCCGGGCGGAACGCCTCCACCACCACGTCCGCGGTGTCCACGAGCCGCAGGAACAGCGCGAGCCCCTCCGGTGCCTTCAGGTTCAGGGTCAGGCTGCGCTTGCCGCGATGCGTGTTGTCGAAGTAGACGGACCGGTCGCCCCGGCGCTGGCCGATGTGCCGGTTCGGCTCTCCCTCCTCGACGGTCTCGATCTTGATCACCTCCGCACCGTGATCCGCCATCAGGAGCGTCGCCGTCGGGCCGGGGAGGAACAGGGAGAGATCCAGGACACGGATGCCTTCGAGCTTCACGGAACGCCTCGCTTGCGCAGATCGGAGGGGGATCAGGGAACGGCGGCGAGCCGCTCGAGGGCCCAGCGGTGCAGGGCCGGATCGCCGGCGGCCAGCACCCGGCCGCCGGCGGCGCAGGCGTCGCCGCGCCAGTCCGTGACGACGCCGCCGGCGCCCTCGATCAGGGGGATCAGTGCCTGCACGTCCCAGGGCCCGAGCCCCGACTCCACGACGAGGTCGAGCTGGCCCGAGGCGAGCAGGCAGTAGGCGTAGCAGTCGCTGCCGTAGCGCACGAGGCGGACGGCGCGGCGCAGCGCGTGGAAGGCGTCGGCCTCGGCCTCCGCGAAGAGGTGGGGGTCCGTGCTCGCGAGGATCGCCGCGCCGGGCTCCGGGCAGGGGCGCACGCGCACGGCGGAGGCCTCGCCGCCGCGGCGGAAGCGACTGCCCCGGGCCGTGCCCCACCAGGTCTCGTTCGTGTAGGGCTGGTGCACGACCCCGAGCACCGGCGCGCCGTCCACCGTGAGCGCGAGGAGCATGCCCCACTGCACGAAGCCGGCGAGGAAGCCGCGGGTGCCGTCGATGGGGTCGAGGGTCCAGCCGACGCGGCCGCTGCCGGCGCCGACGCCCTCCTCCTCGCCGAGCACCGCATGGCCGGGAAAGCGCGCCGCGATGCGGGCGCGCACGAGGCGCTCGACCTCGCGGTCCGCCTCGGTGACGGGATCGAAGGGGGCCCCGGCGCCGGCCTTGTCGTCCACGGCGGGGGCGCGGCGGAAGTAGGCGAGCGCGGCGCGGCCCGCTTCCTCGAGCACCGCCACGGCGAAGGTGGCGCAGTCCTCGAGTTCCTCGGGGGTCGGCGTACGATCCGGGTCCATGGGCCCTCCGCGGCGGGGCCGCGAGTATCGCACAGGGCGGGAGCCGGGCCCGATCCCGTATCATGGGCGCGCACGGGAACCGGCCGGAGGAACGGAGCCATGCGCGAGGCGGCACTGGAGGTCGCGGAGCAGCTCTTCGCCGCTCTCGAACGGGGCGACGCGGACGCCGTGCGGGACCTCTACGCCCCGGACGTGGCCGTCTGGCACAACTTCGACGACCTGGAGCAGGACCGCGAGACCAACCTCGCGACCCTCGCCTGGATGACCCGGACGCTGCAGGGCCTGCGCTACGAGATCGTCCGCCGGGAGGCCATCGAAGGGGGCTTCCTGCAGCAGCACGTGCTCCACGCGCGCTTTCCGGACGGACGGGAGATCGCCATGCCCGCCTGCATGATCGTCCGCGTCGACGACGGCCGCATCACGCGCATCGACGAGTACCTCGACCCGCGTCCCGTGACGGGCTGAGGGCGTCATCGCTGCCCGCCGCACACCCCGTCCCGGCCCGGCCGGTCTCTGGGACCGGCTCGTGGGCCCGGGCGCCACGGGCGAGGAGCAGCTGCGCGTGCTCCTCGCCGGCCTCGGCGGCCTGCTCCTCGGCACGCTCACGGTCGACGCGCCGGTGCTCGCGACCACGGTGCTCGCGGTGCTGAGCCTGGACGTGGTCGCCGGCCTCGTCGCCAACCTCAATCCCTCGGGGAAGGCCTGGTGGCACCGACCCGGGCGCGGGCCCGGGGCCCACGCGGGCTTCGTCGCCCTCCACGTCGTGCACCTCGCGCTCTTCGCGAGCTTCTTCCGGGGCGGCGACGTCCGCTGGCTGCTCACCGCCGCGACGCTCCTCGCGCTCGGCACCGCCGCGGTGCTCGCCGTCCCCCCGCCCTGGCGCCGCGGGACCGGCCTCGGGGCCCTCCTCGTGGCCCTGCTCCTGCTCCAGCAGACGGCGGGCACCGTGCGCGAGGCCGCCTGGTTCCTGCCCCTGCTCTACGCCAAGCTCCTCGTCGCCTACCTCCCGCCGCCCCTGCCGGGCGCGTCCGAGCCGGGGCCGGACCGGTGAGCGCCCCCTGCGCGCCCGTGGAGGACCTCGCCTTCCTGCCCTGGCGGAGCGCCCGCGGGCCCGTCCACGGCGCCCTGCGCATGGGCCTGGCCCCGATCCCCGAGGCGGACTGGCTGCCGGAGCCTCCCGATCGCGACGCCCGCCTCGCGGCGCGGCGGACCGTGCTCTCCGCCCACCCCGAGCAGGCCCACGCCTGCCCCGACGCCGCCCGGCCGGCGGCGGAGGAAGCCCTCGCCCTCGTCGCCGCGCACCGGGGCGTGGACGCGCCGGAGGCCGCCTCGCCGCTCCTCGCCGCCGGCACGCTCGTGGTGGACGACCTGTGCCTGCTCGAACCGGGCGCGTCCGGGCGCTTGCGGGCCGGGCTGGTCACGGCGCCCTCCGGCTGGCGCCTGGACCGGCGCCTCGGCCGCGACCTGCGTGGGCTCCACGGCCCCGTGGAGGACCTCGAGGCACGGCTCGGCGCCCGCATGCGCACCTTCCTCGAGCGCCTCGCGCCGGGGCGGATCTTCGAGCGCGGGAACTGGTTCCTCTACGACGACGACCGTCCCTGGCGCCCGGACGACGACGCCCTGGGACGCGTGCCCCGGGTCCTCGACGAAGCGCCCGCCGTGGCCGATCACCTCTGGCTGCGCATGGAGCGGCAGACGCTGCGTCGGCTCCCGCGGACCGGATGGCTCCTCTTCACGATCCGTCCCCACTTCCTGCCGGTGCACGCCCTCGCCACGGAGCCCGCCGCGGCCGCGGACCTCGCCACGGTGATCGAGGGGCTCGACGCCACGGAGCGTCGGCTCCGCCGCCTCGACCGGGTCGGCCCGGGGCTGCTGCGCTTCCTCCACGCCGCCGCCGGCGCCCGCCGGGGGATCGCCTCGTGATCGCGCGCGGGGCCCTGCTGCTCCTGCTCGTCCTGCTCGCGACGTCGGCGGTGCCGGCCGCGCCGGCGAGCGAGGTCACCCCGGCGCTCGCGGGGCTCTGGTATCTCGATCCCGAGCGGTCGGACCGGGCGGACCGGCGCATCCGCAGCGCCCTCGAGGACGTCTCCCGCGACCTCCGCCCCCGCGCGGCGCCCGGCCGCCCGCGCCCGGCACCCTCCCTGCCCGGGCTGCTGCGCCCGCTGCGGATACCGGAGGCGCGGGTCGAGCTGCGCGTGACCGACGTCGCCGTGTCCTTCCGCCTGGACGAGGGTCCGCCCCAGGTGCTCTACACGGACGGTCGGCCGTCCGTGGTCGACGCCCGCAATCCGGGCGTGTCCTTCGCCGCCTGGGAGGACGGCGCCCTCTGGGTCGAGCGCACCTCGGACCGCGGGACCCGGGTCGTCGAGCGCTGGGCGCTCGAGCCCGAGGGGCTGCGCGCCGACTACGAGGTCCGCAACGGCCTGCTGGAGGACCCGCTCTCCTTCACGCTCCGCTTCGCCGACCGTCCCCCGGGAGAGGAGGCCGCCGCCCCATGAGCTTCGACGACATTCCCCACGTCCCCCTGGCCCACGCGCCGACCCCGCTGGAGCCCCTGGCCCGGCTGCGCGACGCCGTCGGCGGTCCGCGGATCTGGATGAAGCGGGACGACTGCACGGGACTCGCCACCGGCGGCAACAAGACGCGCAAGCTCGAGTACCTCGTCGCCGACGCCGAGGCGCAGGGCGCCGACGTCATCGTCACCTTCGGCGCGCTGCAGTCGAACCACGCGCGCCAGACCGCCGCTGCCTGCGCCCGCCGGGGCCTGCATTGCGAGCTGATCCTGACGCCGGCGGTGCCCCGCCGCGAGGACGGCTACGAGACCGGCGGGAACCTGCTCCTGGACCGGCTCCTCGGGGCGCGGATCCATCGCGTGGGCGAGGGCGAGACGCCGCGGGAGGTGCTCGAGGTCTGCCTCGCGGAGCACGCCGCGGCGGGACGCCGCGCCTACGTGATTCCCACCGGCGGCAGCAACGCCGTGGGCGCCCTGGGCTACGTGCGCTGCGGGCGGGAGATCGCCGCGGAGATGCGCGAGCGCGGCCTGTTCCCCACGGCGGTGATCCACGCCACGTCCACCGGCGGCACCCAGGCCGGGCTCCTGGCCGGCCTCGCCACCGCCGGGCTCACGACCCGGGTGATCGGCATGAACGTCTACACGGAGGACTCGGACGGCCTGCGCGCGACCGTCACGCGGCTGACGGAGGAGGTGCTCACGCGCATCGCGCCGGGCCTCGCCCCGGGCCCCGGCGCCGTCGAGGTGGTGGACGGTCCCCTCGGGCCCGGCTACGGGCTGCCGACGCCGCAGATGGTGGAAGCCGTCTCCCTCGTCGCACGGACCGAGGGCGTGCTCCTCGACCCCGTGTACTCCGGCAAGGCCATGGCCGGCCTGCTGGCCATGATCGACCGCGGGGCCTTCGATCCGGAGGACGACGTCGTCTTCGTGCACACGGGCGGCGCCGCCGCCCTCTCCGTGTACGCGAGCGCGTTCACGGGCGAGGGCCGCTCGGGCGATAATCCCGCGCCCGCGGCACCCTGACCCACGCCCGTCGCTCTGCCGCGACGCGGTCCCGCGCCGCGCGCGACCCATCCGCCCACGGAACCGGGAGGAACGTCCCTTGACCCGCCCCGCCGAGATCCTCGACATGGCGCGCACGCTCTGGCGCGGCGCGCGCATCAGGAAGTACGACCGCCAGGAGCGCCTGTCCATCGGCACGCTGCTGGCGCGACACGCGCGGGAGCGGGGCGACGCCCCGGCCCTCACCTGCGAGGGCGAGACGGTCACCTGGGGCGAGTTCAACGCGCGGGCGAATCGGGTGGCCCACGTGCTGCGCGAACGCCACGGCATCGGCCACGGCGACGCCGTCGCCATGATGCTCGAGAACCGCATCGCCTTCCTGACCACGCTCTTCGGCATCTGCAAGCTCGGCGCCGTCGCCGGCCTCATCAACACGAACCAGCGCCGGGACGTGCTCGCGCACAGCCTCGGGCTCATCGGCGCGAAGACCTTCGTGGTCGGCGAGGAGCTCCTCGAGGCCGCGGACGAGGTCCGGGACGCGCTCTCCCTCACGGACGGCCGCGACTACGCGCTCGTGCCCGACGGCGGCGGCCCCTGCCCGGCCTGGGCCCTGCCCCTGGACGACCGGGACGCGCACATCGGCGACGGCGAGCCGCCGGAACTGGCGGAGGTGACCCAGGGCGATCCCTCCTTCTACATCTTCACGTCGGGGACCACGGGGCTGCCGAAGGCGGCCGTGGTCTCCAACGAGCGGATCTTCCGTGGCATCCAGGGCGTCGGCGCCGTGTGCCTGAACGCGCAGCCGCAGGACCGGCTCTACAACTGCCTGCCGCTCTACCACTCCACGGGCCTCATCGTCGGCTTCGGCTCCATGCTCTGGGCCGGAGGCAGCATGTTCGTGCGCCGGCGCTTCTCGGCCAGCAGCTTCCTGCGCGAGGCGCGGGAGGAGCGCACCAACGCCTTCGTCTACGTGGGGGAGCTGTGCCGCTACCTGCTGCATCAGCCGCAGCGGCCGGACGATGCAGAGAATCCCTTGCAGAAGATCGTCGGCAACGGGCTGCGCCCGGACATCTGGGACACCTTCAAGCAGCGCTTCGGCATCGAGCGCGTCTACGAGATCTACGGCGCGAGCGAGGGCAACTCCGGCTTCATCAACGCCTTCAACAAGGACCGCACCATCGGCTTCGGCATCTCCCCGACCGTGCTCGTGCGCTACGACGTGGACCGGGACGAGATCGTCCGCGGCGACGACGGCCTGTGCATCGAGGTCCCGCGCGGGGAACCGGGTCTGCTCCTGAACGAGATCCGCGACGACGCGCGCTTCGAGGGCTACACGGACCAGGCGGCCACGGAGCGCAAGATCGTCCGCGACGTGAAGCGCTCCGGCGACGCCTGGTTCAACACCGGCGACCTCGTGAAGGAGGTCGACGTGGGCTTCGCCTTCTGGCAGCGCCACTACCAGTTCGTGGACCGGACCGGCGACACCTTCCGCTGGAAGGGGGAGAACTGCTCCACGAACGAGGTCGCCGAGATCCTCAACGCCTTCCCGCAGGTGCGCTCGGCGAACGTCTACGGCGTGCAGGTCCCGAAC
>JAZBPF010000451.1:0-6645 GCA_036351515.1 Pseudomonadales bacterium
AGCAGTTCGACGAGGCGCTGGACCGCTACCTGCTCGCGGGCAACACGATCCCGGGGTGGCTGCGGGCGCGCTTCTTCCCGCGCCCCGGCGACTGAAGGCGAACGGTCACTGCCGCCCGAGGCGGATCATGGGCGGATCGCCCGGCTCCGTGGAACGGTAGGGATTGATGTCGAGGCCCCCCCGGCGCAGGTAGCACGCATACACCGTGAGCGAGCTGGGCCGGCAGCGCCGGTGCAGGTCCATGAAGATGCGCTCGACCGTCTCCTCGTGGAAGCCGCGATGCTCGCGCAGGGAGACGACGTAGCGGAGCAGGCTCGCGTGGTCGATCGCCGGGCCCGTGTACTGGATCTGCAGCGAGCCCCAGTCCGGCTGCCCGGTGACCGGGCACAGGCTGCGCAGCAGATGCGTGAACACCGACTCGCGGACGTTCACCTCCCGATCGGTCTGCAGCAGGGACGGCTGGGCGCGGTATTCCGTGACGTCGACGTCGAGCGTGTCGAGGCTGGTGCCGGCGAAGTGGCCGAAGCCGTCCGCCTGCACCTGGTCGAGGGTCACGAGACGCACGGACACCGGGGCCCGCGCGGCGAGGGTCAGGTCGGACTCGAGGGTGCGCGAGACCTCGGCGCGGCTCGCGAAGTTCGTCTGGCTGAAGGAGTTCAGATAGAGCTTCAGGGACTTCGACTCGATGATGCACGGCGTGGACGCCGGCACCTGCAGCCGGAGCACCGCCAGCTCGGGCTTGCCCCGCCGGTTCAGCCAGGAGAGCTCGTAGCCGTTCCAGAGATCGGCGCCGTGGAACGGGAGCGCCTCTGCCTCGATGCCGAGCGGCTCGCGCAGCGGCGCCCGCGGCACGGAGCGCAGCAGCGACGGCGTGTAGGTCGACACGTAGTCCGTCGGCTTGCCGAGCGGCAGCTGGTCCAGGCGCGGGTCCTTCGACATCGAGCGCATCCCACCGGTTCGATCGTTCGCCCTGGGGCGCCAGAGCCGATCCTCGGCCCCGTGCCGGAAGCCTCGGCGGCGCTCCCCCGCCCGTCAACGCGACCGCGACGAACGGCCCCGGGGTCCTGCCCGACGCCTGCGAGGAGGCGTCCGCGCGGCCCGTCGGCCGATCGCCCCCGCCGGTCAGCTGCGCAGGCCGGTCCCGCGCCGGAGGAGCAGGAGGGCGAAGAGCCAGAAGGCGATCACGAACACGACGATCGCGGCGAAGGCCATGCCCACGGGAATGCCGCCGTCGTAGCCGAAGAAGCCGTAGCGGAAGCTCGCCACCATGTAGACGATCGGGTTCAGGTAGGAGAGCGAGCGCCAGAACGGCGGCAGCAGATCGATGGAGTAGAACACGCCGCCGAGGTAGGTGAGGGGCGTGAGCACGAAGGCCGGGATGATGGAGATGTCGTCGAACTTGTCGGCGAAGACCGCGTTCACGAAGCCGCCGAGGGAGAACAGCACGGCCGTGAGCAGGATCATCCCGATCGTCACCGCGTAGCTGTGGATCTCGAACTCGATGAAGAAGCCCGCCATCACCGTGACGATGGCCCCCACGGCCAGCCCGCGCGCCACGCCCCCGGCCACGAAGCCGCCGAGGAGCACCCCGTGGGGCACCGGCGAGACGAGGATCGTCTCGATGCTCCGCTGGAACTTGGTGGAATAGAAGGACGACGCCACGTTCGAGTAGGCGTTCGTGATCACCGCCATCATGATCAGGCCCGGCACGATGAAGGCCATGTAGTCGAGGCCCCCCATCTCGCCGATGCGTCGACCGATGAAGGCGCCGAAGATCAGGAAGTACAGGACCATGCTGATCGCCGGCGGCACGAGCGTCTGCGGCCAGATGCGCAGGAAGCGGCGGATCTCCTTCATCACGATCGTGCGGAAGGCGACCCAGTCCGCGCGCAGGGCCACGCCCGGCGCCGTGCGGGCGGAGTCCGTGTCCAGGGTCCGGGCGTCAGCCTGATGCATGGACGAGCGTCTCCGCGCTGCCGTGGGTCTGGGTGAGGGTGACGAAGAGCTGCTCGAGGCGGTTGCTCTTGTTGCGCATGCTGCTCACGTGCACGCCGAGGGCGTCCAGGCGCGCGAACACGTCGTTCAGGCGCTGGCCCTTGCGGATCGTCACCTCGAGGGTCTCGGGGCCGAGGAGCCGCGCGTCGTAGTGCTCGAGCTCCGGGACCGTCTCCTGCGCCTCCACGAGATCGAGCAGGAAGGTCTCCGTGTTCAGCTGCATGAGCAGCTCGCGCATGGACGTGTGCTCGACGATCTCGCCGTGGTCGATGATCGCGATGTTCCGGCAGAGGGACTCCGCCTCCTCCAGGTAGTGCGTCGTGAGGATGATGGTCGTCCCCTCGGCGTTCATGGCCTGCAGGAAGTCCCACATGGAGCGGCGGATCTCGATGTCCACGCCCGCCGTGGGCTCGTCGAGGATCAGCAGCCGCGGCTCGTGCACGAGCGCGCGGGCGATCATGAGCCGGCGCTTCATGCCTCCGGAGAGGTGGCGCGCCTGCTCCTTCCGCTTGTCCCAGAGCCCGAGCTTGCGCAGGTACTTCTCGGCGTTCTGCGCGGCCACGCGCGCGGGCAGGCCGTAGTAGCCGGCCTGGGTCTCGACGATGTCGCCCACCTTCTCGAAGATGGAGAAGTTGAACTCCTGGGGCACGACGCCGATCAGGCGCTTGGCCTCGGAGAAGTGCCGATCGATGTCGAGACCGAAGATCTCCACGTGCCCCTCGGTCTTGGTGACCAGGGAACAGATGATGCCGATGGAGGTCGACTTGCCGGCCCCGTTCGGGCCGAGGAGCGCGAAGAAGTCGCCCTGCTCCACGCGCAGGTCGATCCCCTTCAGGGCCTCGAAGCCGCCGGCATAGACCTTCTTCAGGCCCGTGATGGACAGGGCGGGTGTCGTCATGGGAGATCCCGGAGTCGGACTCCGCGTGGGCACGGAGCCGGAAGGCCGCGTACGCTAGCACGACCCGCGCGGCGATTTCAGCCGACCGCACCGGCCCCCGGGAGACCCATGAGCGAACCCCACGACCGCCCGGACCGCCTCGAGGACGCCCTCGGCCGGATCCGCGCCCTGCAGCGCGCCCTCCTCTCCGCGTCGGGGCTGCCGAAGCCGCGCGACGAGGAGGCCGAGCGCCTGCTCGCGCGCATGGAGCGCCTCGCGGACGCCCTCGCCACCCTGGACCCGGACTACGAGCATCTCGGCCGGGAGGTGATCACGGGGCTCCAGCAGCGCTTCCCCGAGCTGTGGCCCCTCGTGGACCGGGAACTGCTCTGGTTCTTCGGCGGCGACTGCCTCCACTACCTCGACGACGAGGAGATCGCCGCCTACCAGGCGCGGGACGAGGGCGCGTGACGCGGCCTTGATCCAGCGCAGGGCGCCGCGGCCGGCGGCGCGCGATCGTCCCCGCGTCGCGGAGGGTTCCCCCATGCACACGATCCCGTCGGTCTCGTTCGCGCCATGCCCCTGAGCGAAGCCCTGCCCCTCGCCGGCACCTTCGCCGGCGGCCTCGGCCTGTTCCTGCTGGCGGTCACGCTGCTCACGGACGGCCTGCGCCTCGCCGCCGGCGACGCGCTCCGAGGCATCCTCGCCCGCTCCACGGCCACGCGCCTGCGCGGCATCGCCACGGGCATGCTCCTGACCGCGATCGTGCAGTCGAGCAGCGCCGTCACCGTGGCGACCATCGGTTTCGTGAACGCGGGACTCCTGCAGCTCGGCCAGGCCCTCGGCATCGTCTACGGCGCGAACGTCGGCACCACCATGACCGGCTGGCTCGTGGCCCTGGTCGGTTTCGGCTTTCCCCTCGAGCTCTTCGCCCTGCCCCTGATCGGCCTCGGCATGGCCCTGCGCCTCGCCCGACCGGGCACACGGACCGGCGCCGCCGGCGAGGCACTCGCCGGCTTCGGCCTCTTCTTCGTCGGCATCGACGTGCTGCGCGGCGCCTTCGAGGGGCTCGCCGGCGACCTCGAGCTGTTCGGCGCCGGCCCCTCCACGGTGCTCGGGCTCCTCGCCTGGGTCGCCGTGGGCTTCGCCATGACCGTGCTCACCCAGTCCTCGAGCGCCGCCATCGCGCTGACCCTGACGGCCGCGTCGAGCGGCGTCCTGCAGCTCGACGTGGCGGCCGCCGCCGTGGTCGGCGCCAACGTCGGGACCACCTCCACCGCCGCCCTCGCCGTGCTCGGCGCGACGCCGGCGGCGCGCCGCGTGGCGCTCGCGCACCTCCTCTTCAACCTGCTCACGGCGGCCGTGGCACTCGGGCTGCTCGGTCCCATGCTCTGGACCGTCGAGCGCGTCGGCGACGCCCTGGGCCTGCCCGACGCGCCCGCCACGGCGCTCGCCGGCTTCCACACGGCCTTCAACGTCCTCGGCGTGCTGCTCATGCTGCCGCTCACGCCCTGGCTCGCGCGCTTCCTCGCCCGGCGCTTCCGGACCGCCGCGGAGCAGACCGCCCAGCCGCGCCACCTGGACCCGAACGTGGCGGTCAGCCCCGACCTCGCCGCGGACGCCGTGACCCTGGAGCTGCGCCGGCACCTCGCCCTCACCCGCGACTTCCTCGGTCACGCCCTGCCCGGCCAGTGGCCGAAGGGACGGCGCCTGGAACAGGACCGGGAGGGCCTCGAGCAGCTCGCCCTCGCCGTGGAGGGCTTCCTCACACGTCTCGAGCGGAGCCGGCTCCCGGCGGACACGGCCGAACGCCTGCGCGTCGCCCTGCGCGTGCTGAACTACCTCGAGGACGTGCTCGAACTCGGCAACACCGTGGGCAGCCACCAGCGCGTGCTCGGGGCGCTCCGCGCCGCGCCGGTCGGCGAGGCCGTGCGGGCCTTCGAGCGCGAAGCGCAGGCCTACGTCGCGGGCGCCGACCCGGAGACTCCCGGCTTCGACCGGGAGGCGTCGGCGGCCGCCTACGAGGCCCTGCGCACCCACTGGCACCGGTTGAAGGACCAGCTCATCGAGGCCGGCGTGACCACCGACCTCGCCATGCGCACGGTGAACGCGGGCCTCGAGCTGCTGCGCCACGAACTGCGCGTGTGCGAGAAGCTGGGGAAGGCGGCCCGGAGCCTGGCCGTGCCCGTCCCTCCGGGCGGCCCCGTTCCGGAACCCGCGGTCACCGACCCGCCGCAGACGCCGGCCGCAGCGGCCGGCTGAGGTCCCGGCCTCAGCGCATCCGGTCGAGCTCCTCCGGCAGCGCGGCCACGGAGTCGAGGACGAGATCGGGGCGCACGTCCCCCTCGAGGTCCCCGGGACGGAACTTGCCCGTGCGCACGAGCGCGCCCTGCAACCCTGCCCGCTGCGCACCGCCCACGTCGGTGCGCACGTCGTCCCCGACCATGAGCGTGCGGGCGGGATCGGTCCCGAGGCGTTCGCAGGCCGCCTCGAAGAAGGCCGCGGCCGGCTTGCCGAGGACCACGGCTTCGACACCCGCGGCGTGCTCGAGGGCCTTCACGAAGGGCGCCGTGTCGAGCCGCAGGCCGTCCTCCGCCTGCCAGTAGCGCGTCATGCCGAGGGCCACGAGCACGGGCCGCGGCTCCGTCATGAGCAGCCGGAAGTCCCGGTTCAGGCGCGCGAAGTCCCAGGCCTCGCCGAGATCCCCCACGACCACGGCCCCGGCGCCCGTCTCCGCATCCCCGGGCAGCTGTTCCACGTGGCCGAGATCGACGCGCGTGGCCTCCGGGAAGAAGGGCGCCACGGGCACCCGCTCGCGAGCCGCGAGCCAGCCGGCGGCCGCGACCACGGGCGTGAGGATCGCGTCGGGCGCCACCTCGATGCCGAGGCGGGCGAGCTTGTCGACGAGGGCACTGCGCGGCCGGGAGGTGGTGTTGGTGACGAGCCGGAAGGGCACGCCGCGGTCGCGCAGCTCGGCGAGCACCTCGGCGCCACCGGGCACCGGGCGCTCGCCTTCGTAGAAGACCCCGTCGAGGTCGAAGAGGACGCCGTCGATCATGCGTCCAGCCTACCGCCCTGCGCCGCGGGGCTCGAACCGGCCTCAGCCGAAGGGCGCGACGCCGATGAGGGCCCGGTGCGCCCAGAACACGGTCACGCCGTAGACCGCGAGGCCCAGCACGCCCGCGATCACGTCGTTGGTCCCGGAGGGCGGAAGCCCCGGCACCGGCCGCGGGGACCGGCGCTTGAGGGAGATGCGGTCGATCACGGCCCAGGCGAGGAAGCTGCCGAAGAGGAGCACGTCGGCGAGCGTGCCGTTCACGAGCAGGTGCGCCACGGCCCAGAGCTTCACCGCCACGAGCTGCGGATGCTTCGCGGCGGCGCTGATGCGCCCGGGAAAGTACGGCGCCACGAAGAGCACGAAGACGGGCAGCAGGAGCAGCGCCGAGAGGTGGCTCAGCCAGGTCGGCGGCGCCCAGAGGAACACCGGATCCATGCGCGCCGCCGCGTAGCCCTCGATGATGAGCAGGATCCCGACGAGCGAGAGGACCCCGTAGCCCGCCTTCCAGAGCAGCGTGTTGCGGGCCGCCATGCGGTTGCGGAGGTCCTCGGCGAAGATGGACACCGAGTGGACGCCGAGGAACAGGACGAGACCGGCGACGAGCAGGGCCATGGAGCATTTCCCTTCCGCTTCGAGATGGGCCCCAGTCTACCCGCGCGCGAACCGGAACGGGCGTGCGGGAGGGGCCCCGCGGCGCGGCCGAGTCCGCCGGCCG
>JAZBPF010000452.1:0-4990 GCA_036351515.1 Pseudomonadales bacterium
CGACCTGCTCTTCTACCGGCTGCGCTACGAGGGGCAGAAGTTCGTCCCCCTGGGGCGGATCTTCACCATGCGCCTGCACACGGACCTCGGCTACGGGGACGCCTACGGCGAGAGCTCCTCGCTGCCGTTCTACGAGCACTTCTTCGCCGGCGGCTTCGGCTCCGTGCGCGGCTTCGAGCTGAACTCCCTCGGCCCCCGGAGCACGGAGCCGCCGGACAGCCCCTTCGTGCGCAACCGGCGCCAGCCCTTCGGTGGCAACACCCTGATCACCGGGGGCGTGGAGCTGATCTTCCCCATGCCCTTCGTGGACGACGATCGCCAGTTCCGGCCCGTGCTCTTCTTCGACTTCGGCAACGTCTTCAACACCGAGTGCCCGAACGTCAGCGACGCCTGCACGGCGCCGGAGCTGTCGGAGCTGCGCTATGCGGTCGGTCTCGGCCTCACCTGGCTCTCGGGGCTCGGCCCGCTGACCTTCGGCGTCGCCGAGGCCTTCAACTTCGATCAGTTCGATCAGACCCAGTTCTTCCAGTTCGAACTCGGACGCACGTTCTGAGTCGCCGTCCCCGGCTTCGCCGGTTCCGGGGAGGCATGTACAATCCGGCGCTTTCCGTCGGGATCCGGTGCCGCGCTTCGTCGCCGTGCCCCCCGGAGCAGGACAGGAGTGGAATGGTGAAGAGACTGTCGACCCTGCTGATCGCCCTCGGTGCCCTCGCCGCGGCGCCCGGCGCCCTCGCCGCCGAGCTGTCCCTCGCCGTCGTGGACGTGCAGGCCGCCATCGGCCAGACCCGCGAGGCCCAGGTCTTCCTCGAGCGCGTGCAGGAGGAGCTCCAGGAGGACCAGGATCGCATCCGCGAGCTGCAGGCGGAGAAGACCCGCATCGAGGAGCGCGTGGAGCGCGACGGGGAGGTCATGAGCGAGGAGGAGCGCGTGCGCCTCTCCGAGGAGTACGACCGCATCACCTCGGACCTCCAGTACCGCGCCGAGACCTACCAGAAGGCCGTGAACCGCCGCCGGAACGAGCTGTTCCGGCAGATGGGTCCGCGCGTGGAGGCGGCCCTCGACGACCTCGTGCAGCTCGAGGGCTACGACCTCGTGGTCCCGCGCAACTCGGTGATCTACGTGAACCCGAAGCACGACATCACGCGCCGGCTCACCGAGCAGCTCGACGCCAAGGACTGATCGGAGCCCGACGACGCGAGCCCCGCGTCGTCGGTTCCGCGCACGGACCGGGCCGTCCGCCGTCGCGACGGCCCTCGCCGCCTCCGGAGGCGGCTCGCCCCCGGGAGAACGGCCATGACCACCGCGCTCGACGTCGGCGCCATCCTCGCGCGCCTGCCGCACCGCCATCCCTTCCTGCTCGTCGACCGCGTCGTCGAGTTCGAGCCCGGGCGCACGATCCGCGGCCTGAAGAACGTCACCATCAACGAGCCGTTCTTCCCCGGGCACTTCCCGGACCACCCGGTCATGCCGGGGGTCCTGATCGTCGAGGCCCTCGCCCAGCTCTCCGGCGTGCTGGTGTCGGTCACGCGGCATCCGGAGGCGCCGGAGACGGCGATCTTCTATCTCGCCGGCACGGACCGCACCCGCTTCAAGCGCCCGGTGGTGCCCGGCGACGTGCTCCAGCTCGACTCGGAGTGGACCGCGGACCGGCGCGGCCTGATGAAGTTCACCTGCCGGGCCTCGGTCGAGGGCGCCACCGCCTGCGAGACCGAGATCCTGTGCATGCAGCCGCGCTGAGCGCGCCTCCCGTGGGCGGCCGGAAGCGCGCCCCCGGCGACGGCGTCGCCCTGTCCCTCGAGTTCGAGTTCGAGCTCTGCACCGGCGCGGCGCCGGTGCGCGTCGCCGGCGTCGACGAGGTCGGCCGCGGCCCGCTCGCCGGTCCCGTGGTGGCGGCGGCGGTGATCCTGGACCCGGACCGGCCCGTGGACGGCCTCGCGGACTCCAAGGTGCTCGCGCCCGCACGGCGGGAGACGCTCGCAGCGCTCGTCCGCGAGCGCGCTCTCGCCTGGGCCCTCGGGCGGGCCGAGGTGGAGGAGGTGGACCGCCTCGACGTGCTCCGGGCGACCCTGCTGGCCATGCAGCGCGCCGTGGCCGCGCTCCCGGTCGCACCCGGCCACGTGCTCGTCGACGGCGACCGGACGCCGCCCCTGCCGGTGCCCGCCACCGCCGTGGTGGGCGGCGACGGGCGGGTGGCGGCCATCGCGGCCGCCTCGATCCTCGCGAAGGTCGCCCGGGACGCGGAGATGACGGCGCTCGACGCGGTCCACCCCGGCTATGGCTTCGCGGAGCACAAGGGCTATGCTGTGCCGGCCCATCTCGCGGCGCTCGCGCGCCTCGGCGTCACCCCGGTCCACCGCCGCAGCTTCGCGCCGGTCCGGGCCCTGCTCGGGGACGAGGCCACCGGCGCCGGCACGATCACGGAGGACGTCACGCCCCGCTCATGAACGCACCGGTCCCCTCCGTCGACTTCGTCCATCTCCGGCTCCACACGGAGTACTCCCTGGTCGACGGCCTGGTGCGCGTGAAGGAGCTCGTGGCCCGCACCGTGGCCCTCGGCATGCCCGCCGTGGCGATCACGGACCAGTCCAACCTCTTCGCCCTCGTGAAGTTCTACGCCGCCTGTCAGGGGGCGGGGATCAAGCCCATCGCCGGCTGCGACCTCTGGGTCGCCGACGGGGACGAGGACGAGCCGACCCGGCTCACGCTCCTGGTGCAGGACGAGCAGGGCTACCGCAACCTCACGGAGCTGGTCTCGCGCAGCTACGTGGAGGGACAGCGCCAGGCGCGTGCCCTCGTGCGCCGGAGCTGGCTCGACGGCGCGACCGACGGGCTCATCGCGCTCTCCGGAGGCCAGGACGGGGAGGTCGCCCGCCTCGTCGCCGCCGGCCACGAGGAGGCCGCCGCGGAGGTGCTCCGGGGCTGGCTGGCGCGCTTCCCGGACCGCTTCTACCTCGAGGTCTCGCGCACGGGTCGCCCCGGTGACGACGGCTGGGTGCACGCGGCCGTCGCGCTCGCCGCGGCGGCGGACTGTCCGGTCGTGGCCACGAACGACGTGCGCTTCCTCGACGCGGAGGACTACGAGGCGCACGAGACCCGCGTGTGCATCCACGAGGGGCGGGTGCTCGGGGATCCGCGGCGCCCGCGGCGCTACAGCGAGGAGCAGTACCTGCGCTCCCCCGAGGAGATGGCGGAGCTGTTCTCGGACCTGCCCGAGGCGCTCGAGAACACCGTGGAGATCGCCCGGCGCTGCAACCTGAGGCTGCGCCTGGGGACCTACTTCCTGCCCGAGTATCCGATCCCCGAGGGGGAGACCCTCGAGAGCTTCTTCCGGGGCGAGGCGCGGCGGGGCCTCGAGGCGCGCCTGGCGAAGCTGCTCGACGCCGAGACTCCTGCGGAGACGGCGGCCCGGCGCGCCCGCTACGAGGAGCGCCTTGCCTTCGAGCTCGACATCATCACGCAGATGGACTTCCCCGGGTACTTCCTCATCGTGGCGGAGTTCATCGGCTGGGCGAAGCAGCACGGGATCCCCGTGGGGCCCGGGCGCGGCTCCGGTGCCGGCTCCCTGGTCGCCTACGCCCTCGGCATCACGGACCTCGACCCGCTCGCCTACGACCTGCTCTTCGAACGCTTCCTGAACCCCGAGCGGGTCTCCATGCCGGACTTCGACGTGGACTTCTGCATGGAGGGACGCGACCGCGTCATCGCCCACGTCGCCGATCTCTACGGCCACGACGCGGTCTCCCAGATCGTCACCTACGGGACCATGGCCGCGAAGGCCGTGGTGCGGGACGTGGCGCGGGTCCAGGGCAAGCCCTACGGCCTCGCGGACAAGCTCTCCAAGCTCATCCCCTTCGAGGTGGGCATGACCCTCGAGAAGGCCATGGCGCAGGAGGAGGCCCTGCGCAGCTTCGTCGCGGAGAACGAGGACGTCTCCGAGATCATGGACATGGCCTACAAGCTCGAGGGCATCGTCCGGAACATCGGCAAGCACGCGGGGGGCGTCGTCATCGCCCCCGGCAAGCTCACGGATCTCGTGCCCCTCGTGGCGGACGATTCCGGCGCCCTGCTCACGCAGTTCGACAAGGACGACGTGGAGAAGGCGGGGCTGGTGAAGTTCGACTTCCTCGGCCTGCGCACGCTCACGATCCTCGACTGGGCCATGGCCGCCGTGAACGAGCAGCGCGCCGCCGACGGCGAGGCGCCGCTCGCCCTCGAGGACCTGCCCCTCGGCGACCCGGCGGTCTTCGAGCTGCTCAAGAGCGCGCGCACCACGGCCGTGTTCCAGCTCGAATCACGGGGCATGAAGGACCTCATCAAGCGCCTGCAGCCCGACTCCTTCGAGGACATGGTCGCCCTCGTGGCCCTGTTCCGGCCGGGCCCGCTCCAGTCCGGCATGGTCGACGACTTCATCGACCGCAAGCACGGTCGTGCCGTCGTCACCTACGCGCATCCGGATCTCGAGCCGATCCTCGCGAACACCTACGGCGTCATCCTCTATCAGGAGCAGGTGATGCAGATCGCGCAGGTGCTCGCGGGCTACACGCTCGGGGGCGCCGACCTGCTGCGCCGCGCCATGGGCAAGAAGAAGCCCGAGGAGATGGCGAAGCAGCGCGAGATCTTCATGACGGGCTCCGCGGAGAACGGCATCGACGCCGGCACCGCGACCTACATCTTCGACCTCATGGAGAAGTTCGCGGGCTACGGCTTCAACAAGTCGCACTCGGCCGCCTATGCGCTGGTGTCCTACCAGACGGCCTGGCTGAAGGCGCACCATCCGGCGCCCTTCATGGCGGCGGTCATGTCGTCGGACATGCAGAACACGGACAAGATCGTCACCTTCATCGAGGAGGCGCGGGAGCTCGGCCTCGAGATCCTCACGCCGGACGTGAACCGCGGCGTCCACCGCTTCACGGCGACGCGGGACGGCGCCATCGTCTACGGCCTCGGCGCCATCAAGGGCGTGGGGGAGGGGCCCATCGAGTCCATCGTC
>JAZBPF010000453.1:0-4685 GCA_036351515.1 Pseudomonadales bacterium
AGCACCACGCCGACCATGTGCACGCCGTTGACGAGCGCGAGCTGCTGCGGGGTCGCCCCGTGCACGGCGCGCAGGAGCAGCGGCAGGCCCACCTGGAACGCCCCCATGTAGAACACGCCCATGCCCGCGTTCAGGAGCGTGACGCTGCGCATGGGCGGCGAGGCGAGCACCGTGGCGACGCCCTCCCGGAGCTGGGCGAGGAACGAGGCCGGGGCCACCCCTGCCGGCGCGGCCACGGGCGGGATCCGGCGGAGCACCACCGCGAAGGCCACGGCCCCCGCCGCGAGCAGCCCGGCCTGGACCGCGAGCACGCGCGCCGGGCCCACGGTCTCGGCCGTGCCGGCGACGGCGTAGCCGAGGATCTGCACGCCGAACTGCACCAGGCTCGCGAGCACCACCGTGCGCTGGATGCGCGTGCCGGCGACCTGGGGCAGGAGGCCGTCGCGGGCCGGCGTGAGGAAGGCCTGGGCCGTGCCGACGGCGAGCGCGTAGACGACGAGGGCCCCGTAGGCGAGCCGATCCGCGCCGACCACCAGCGCGAGCCCGACCACGGGCAGGACCGCGAGCGCCTGCGCCGCGAGCGCGATGCGCGCGCCGCCGACCCGGTCCGCGACGGCCCCGGCGAAGAGGATGAAGCCGAGCGTGGGGAGCAGCAGGCAGAACTGGGCGAGGCCGACCTTCTCCGGGGACTCGGCCAGCTGCACGGTCACGAGCCAGGTGAAGAGCACGGACTGCATGCCCGTGGCCGCGAACCAGCTGCCGGTACCGAAGAGGTAGGCGCCGAGCGCCCGCGGCGACGCGGCGGGCGCCGGGACGGCGCTCAGGCGAGCGCCTCCTCTGCGGTGCGCCGGGCCCACTTGTAGTCCGCCTTCCCGTTCGGCGCGCGCTGCACCACGGGGACGCGGACGACGGACTTCGGCAGCTTGTAGCCGGCGAGATGCTCGCGCAGGAAGGCGCGGAGCGCCTCGTCGTCGGGACCGTCGCCGGCGCCGTCCTCGAGGGAGAGCACGGCCACCACGCGGTTGCCGAAGCGCTCGTCCGGGAGCCCCACCACGAGGCAGTCGCGCACCGCCGGATGGCGCTTCGTCGCTTCCTCCACTTCCTCCGTGAAGACCTTCTCGCCGCCGGTGTTGATGCACTGGGAGCCGCGGCCGAGGAGCGTGATGGTCCCGTCCGCCTCCACGCGCGCGTAGTCGCCGGGGAAGGAGTAGCGCACGCCGTGCACCTCCCGGAAGGTGCGCGCCGACTTCTCCGGATCCTTGTAGTAGCCGATGGGCACGAGCCCGGAGGTGGCCACGAGGCCGATCTCGCCGGAGCCCGGCGCCACCTCCCGGTCGTCCTCCGTGAACACCTTCACGCCGTCGCCGAGGGCGAACTTCGCGGTCTCGATGGGCGTCTCGCGGCTGCTCACGTTGGCGCCCATGGACCCCTCCGTGGAGCCCATGGCGTCGTAGAGCATGAGGTCCTTGTGGGCGAGCAGGCCGCGCTTGACCTCCGCGGACCACATGACGCCGGAGGAGGTCACGAGCCCGAGGCTCGAGAGATCGTAGGGCGCGCCCTTCTCCCGGGCCGCGTCGAGCGCCGCGACCATGGGCCGCGCGAAGGCGTCGCCGACGATGGTCAGGTCCGTCACCCGGTGCCGCTCCACGAGGCGGAACACCTCGTCGGGATCGAAGTGCGGCGTGCGCCGGGTGACCACGGTCCCGCCCGTGAGATGCGGGATGAGCGTGCCGATCCACATGCCGGTGCCGTGCATCTGCGGACAGGCGGGATGACTCACGGGCGTTCCGCCGGCGTCCGCGAGCTGGCGCACGAGCCCGGGCAGATCCTCCACCCGCTCGGGCAGGGGCAGGCCGCGGATCGCGAAGCCGGCGGTCATGGACCGGCAGAAGTCACCGTTGTGGTACATGACGCCCTTGGGCATGCCCGTGGTGCCGCCCGTGTAGAGCATGTAGACGTCGTCGTGCGGCCGCGGGGACCGCGCCCGGGGGGCGGCGTCGGCGATCGCCGCCTCGTAGGCGAGGGCGCCCGGGACGAGCGCCTCGCCGGAGCCGTCGTCGATCTGCAGCAGGAGCTTCAGACGCGGGAGCTGCTCGCGGATCGCCGCCACCTGCGGTGCGAAGGCGCCGTGGTAGACGAGCGCCTCGGCGTCGGAGTTGTCCAGCAGGTAGACGAGCTCCTCCGCCTTGTAGCGGTAGTTCACGTTGATGGGCACGGCGCCGAGCTTGAAGGCGGCGAGATGCGTCTCCGCGTACTCGTTGCAGTTGTACTGGTAGAGGGCGACCTTGGCGTCGGCCGAGAGTCCCTGCGCCTCCAGCACCGCGGCGAGCCGCGCCGCGCGGTCCTCGTACTCGGTCCAGCTGCGGGTCGTACCCTCGCAGACGAGCGCGGGCCGGTCCCCCATGGCATCGGCGATGAGCTCGAAGGCGTTGGCGAAGTGGAAATCCATCGGAGGCCCTCCCCAGGCGTCTCGGACCGCCGGACGATACCCAGCGCCCCCGGACCGCTCAAGGCGCACCGGTCCGGGGCTGGGCCCGGGTCGGCGATCGTGCTCGAATGCCCGGGGGCCGGCGGGGCGGCCATCGTCGACGGGAGGGGGAACGCATGGCGCTCGAGGTGATCGGAGCCGGCTTCGGCCGGACGGGGACCATGTCCCTGAAGCTCGCACTGGAACAGCTCGGCTTCACGAAGTGCTACCACATGGTCGAGGTGTTCGAGCATCCGGAGCACATCCCGCAGTGGGCCGCGGCCCACCGCGGCGAGGCCGTGGACTGGGACGCGCTCTTCGCGGGCTATCGCGCCAGCGTCGACTGGCCCTCCTGCAACCTCTGGCGCGAGCAGCTCGCGCACTTTCCGGAGGCGAAGGTGATCCTCACGACGCGGGATCCGGAGCGCTGGTACGAGAGCGTCATGCACACGATCTGGCCCTCCTCCCGGGCCGCCGCGGAGGCCGACGATCCGCGGCGCAGCGCCTTCGGCCGCTGGGCCCTGGAGGTGATCTGGAACGGCGTCTTCGACGGCCGCATGGACGACCGGGACCACGTCATCGGCGTCTACGAGGCGCACGTGGCGCGGGTGAAGCGCGAGGCGCCGGCGGACCGGCTGCTGGTGTTCGAGGCGAGCGAGGGCTGGGCTCCGCTCTGCGCCTTTCTCGACGCGCCCGTCCCGGACACGCCCTACCCGCGCACCAACACGACCGAGGAGTTCCTCGCCAACAGCGGCGCGCGCCTGCCCGCCTCCTGAGCCTTCGTCAGAGCCGCTGGGCGACGAGGAGCACGAGCGGGAGCACGGCGAAGGCCGCCAGCGTCTGCACCGTGATGATCGAGGCCATGGCCTCCGCGTCCCCGCCGAGCTGCCGCGCGAGGATGTAGGCCGAGGACGCCGTCGGCACCGCGAAGAGCACGAGGAGCACGGACGCCGGCATCCCCGTGACCCCGAAGAGCGCGAGCGCCCCGAGGGCCGCGACCGGCTTCACGCCGTACTGCACGAGGCACGCCCGGGCCGCAGGGCCGAGATGGCCGCGGATCGCCGCCGGCCGCAGGGCCGCCCCCACGGCGAGGAGCCCGAGCGGCAGCGCCGCCCGCCCCACCACTTCGAGCACTCCGGCGCTCGCCCCCGGGAGGCCGATCCCCGTGAGATTGAGCACCCAGCCCACGGCGCAGGCGACGATGAGGGGGTTCGCGAGCACGGCCCGGGCGAAGGCCCCGGGGCCCGCGATGCGTGCGCTGCCCCAGCGGGCCAGGGCCGCGATGCAGGCGACGTTGATCAGCACGATCATGAGCCCCGCCGCCAGCGCGCCGACGGCGAGTCCCTCGGGGCCGTGGAGCGCCTGGATCACGGCCAGCGCGATGTAGGTGTTGAAGCGCACGCCGCCCTGGAACACGGAGGTGAAGGCCGGGCCGTCCCCGCTCCCGCGGCGGAGCAGCAGGAGCACCGCCACGGCGATGGCGAGCACGAGCCCCACCACCGCGAACCAGGCGGGCCAGGCACCGTCCAGCTGGCGCCCGCCGAGCGTGCCCACGAGCAGCGCCGGGAACAGCACGAAGTAGGTGAGCCGCTCGATCCCGCCCCAGACCGCGGCTTCCACGAAGCGGATGCGCGCGAGGCCGTGGCCGAGGGCGATCAGCACGAGGACGGGGACGAGGGCGTCGACGACGGCAGGCACGATCCGGGAGACGGCGTCACGAAGGGGTCACGGCGGCCGCGCATGGTCGCACGGGTCCGAGCCCGGGGAAACGCGGAGCCTTCAGTCGTCCTCGGCCGCCCAGCGCAGCAGCTCGCGGCGCAGGGCCCGGGCGAAGCCGAGGAAGCCCGCGACCCCGGGAATGCCGGGGAACACGGGCCGCCAGACGGTCTCCAGGAAGGCGTCGTCCACGGACGCCGCCGCGAACGCGAAGGCGGCCATGCCGACGATGACGACGGCGGCGCTGACCCCGCCCATGGCCACCACCAGCGGCAGCCGCGAGTCCGGATCGGGCGAAGGACCGAGGAGCCGCAGGCACAGGTCGGGGAAGCGGTAGAGGAAGACGCCGAGGGCCGCCGCGGCGACCGCGTAGACGAGCTGCAAGGAGGCGATCGCGAGCAGGCCGAGGGCCGCGGAGACGAGCGCCCCCGCGAGCGCCGCGCCGAAGGCCCCGAGGAGCAGCCGGCCGCTCACGAGGCGGGCTCGATGCGTCCGCTGCCGC
>JAZBPF010000454.1:0-3180 GCA_036351515.1 Pseudomonadales bacterium
CCTGCCGCCGGTCTGGCGGATCTCGCTGCCCGTGGGTGACCTCGAAGAGAGCCTTCGTCGTGTGCGACAGGGCGGCGGCGAAGTCCTCGGCGTGACACAGGGATCGGACGGCGCCGTGCTCTCCGCCGTGGTGCGGGATCCGGTCGGCGTCTGCTTCGGGCTGGTCCGCGGCTGAGGAGTCCGCGCCGTGCCGCGCGTCGGCGCGGCGATGCGCTCGTGGATCAGTCGCCTTCGAGTGCCTCCCAGCGCTCGAAGGCCTGCTCGAGCGCGGCCTCGGAAGTCGCGAGCGCGTCGCGGAGCGTTTGCGCGGCCTCCGGACCCTCCCGGTACAGGGCCGGATCCGCGAGCTTCTCCTGCAGCCCCGCGATTTCCTGCTCGAGCGCCTCGATGCGTGCGGGCAGCGCCTCGAGCTCGCGCTGCTCCTTGTAGCCGAGCTTCTTCTGCCGCGGTTTCACCGGAACCGGCGCGGGCGAAGGGCGCGGTGCCTCGTCGGAGGCGGACGGTGCTGCCGCCCTCGGCGCCGGCCGCTGGCGCAGCCAGTCCGTGTAGCCCCCGACGTACTCGCCGACGCGCCCCGCTCCCTCGAGCACCAGCGTCGAGGTCACCACGCGATCGAGGAACTCGCGGTCGTGGCTCACGAGGAGCACGGTGCCCGTGTACTCGAGCAGCCGCTCCTCGAGGAGCTCCAGCGTCTCCACGTCGAGGTCGTTCGTGGGCTCGTCCATGACGAGCAGGTTGCTCGGCTTCGCGAACAGGCGCGCGAGCTGGAGCCGGGCGCGCTCGCCGCCGGAGAGCACGGAGACGGGTCCGCGGCTGCGCGCCGGCGTGAACAGGAAGTCCTGCAGCCAGCCGATGACGTGGCGCCGGCCGCCGGCGGTCTCCACGTGGTCGTCGCCGTCGGCGACGAAGTCCTGCACCGTGGTGCCGCGCTCCGCGGCGCGGTCGATGTCGGCGCGGTGCTGGTCGAACCAGGCGATCTCGAGGCGCGTGCCGTGGTGGACCGTGCCGGCCGCCGGCTCGAGCTCCTTCAAGAGAAGTTTCAGCAGCGTCGTCTTGCCGGTGCCGTTGCGCCCGAGGATGCCCACGCGATCGCCGCGCTCGATCAGGGCGGAGCAGTCGCGGACGACGGGCGCCGGCGCACCGGGCCAGCGGAAGGTGACGCCTTCGGCTTCGATCACGCGCTTCCCGGAACGCTCCGCCTCGCGCACGGACATGCGCGCGGTACCCACCTGCTCGCGGCGGGCGCGGCGCTGCTCGCGCATGGCCTCCAGGCGGCGGACGCGGCCCTCGTTGCGTGTGCGCCGGGCCTTGATGCCCTGGCGGATCCACACCTCCTCCTCGGCGAGGCGGCGGTCGAACTCCGCGGCGGCGCTGGCCTCGGCATCGAGGCGGGCCTCGCGCTGGGCGAGGTAGCGCTCCCAGTCCCCGGGATAGCTCGTGAGCGTGCCCCGGTCGAGTTCGACGATGCGGGTCGCCACCCGCTGCACGAAGCGTCGGTCGTGGGAGGTGAAGAGCAGCGCCCCGCGGAAGGCCGTGAGCACGCCTTCGAGCCACTCGATGGTCTCGATGTCGAGGTGGTTCGTGGGCTCGTCCAGGAGCAGGAGGTCGGGCTCGGCCACGAGCGCCCGTGCGAGGAGCACGCGCCGGCGGCTGCCGCCGGAGAGGGCGCCGAAGGCCGCCTCGCCGTCGAGTTCCAGCTGCGTGAGCACGCGGTCCGTGCGGGCCGCGAGGTCCCAGCCGCGGCCGGCCTCGATGCGGGCCGTGAGGGCGTCGAGCCGTGCGTGGTCCGCGCGCTCCCCCTGCGCGGCGAGGGTCTCGTACTCCGTCAGCAGGTCCGCGAGATCGCCTAGCCCGCCGGCCACGACCTCGCGCACGCGCTCGCCCTCGCCCACCGGGATGTCCTGGGGCAGCTCGGCGATGCGCAGGGCCGGGTCGTGGCGGATCGTCCCGCCGTCGGGCGCGAGGCGCCCGAGCAGCAGCGAGAGCAGGGAGGACTTCCCGGTGCCGTTGCGCCCGAGCAGGCACACGCGTTCGCCGCGGTCGATGGCGAAGTCGACGCCGTCGAGGAGCGGCGGGCCGCCGAAGTCGAGGCGGAGGTCTTCGAGAGTCAGCAGGGCCATGGCGCTCGCTGGGAATGGCCGGGGACGCGGGCGCGGAGTCTAGCGCGCCGCGCCCTCGTCCGTCGCAGCGGGGCCCGGTACGCTCCCGGGGAACGGGTCGGGAGGAGCGCCATGCGATTCTGGAGAGCCTGGGCCGGGCTGCTGGGGGTGTCCCTCATGCTCGGGGAGACGCTGCGCAGCTGGGGCCAGGGGCGGAACCCGGTGTTCGTGCTCGACGACTTCCTGATCGGCATCCCGCTGGTGTTCACGGCGCTGCTCCTGGGGCGGCCGACCGTCGCGCGCCACTGTGCCTTCGCCGCCTCCTGGGCTGCAGCCGCCGGCATGCTCTACGGAAGCTTCTTCGGCAAGCTCCTCGGGCCGGTCCGCTCCTTCGACAGCAACCTGGCCGACGGCCTGCTCACGTTCCTGATCGGCCTAGCCTTCGCCTCCGCGGTGGCCGGGCTCGTGGCGAGCCTGCTGCTCGCCGGGGACGCGGAGCGGCGCTTCGTGTTCGACGGTGCCTCCGGGATGCGTCGGCACGGAGCTCCCTCGGCGCTGCAGGGCCGGGCGTACCGAAGGGAGGAGCAACCATGACCGTGCGGGTCCGACTCGCGGAGATCGCCGGCGCCTTCGAGGAGGCGACGCACGAGGCCCAGCAGTACCTCGACCGGGAGACGGGAGAGATCCTCTTCCTGCCCGACGAATTCGCGGGCTTCGACGAGGACGAGGACCCGGAGGACGAGGCCGACGATCCCGAGTGGATGCAGGAAGAGCGTGCCCAGGCCCGACTCGTCCAGGCGCATCCCGAGCGCTTCTTGCGCTTGCCGGATCAGGCCGAGCTGGACGAGCCGAGGATCATCCGGGACTTCTGCGCCTCCCTTGCGGAGGGGGCGGCGCGGAAGCGGCTCGAGGAGGCCTTCCGGGGGCGCGGTGCCTTCCGGCGCTTCAAGGACGCGCTCTTCGATCTGGACCTCGAGCAGGCGTGGTACGTATTCCAGCGCCGGGCCTTCGAGCGGCTCGCCGTCGCCTGGTGCGAGGAGCATGACGTCCCGCTGGAGCCCGAGCGCGGCTGAGGGGGACG
>JAZBPF010000455.1:0-3571 GCA_036351515.1 Pseudomonadales bacterium
GCATGATCCACGCCTACACGCAGGGGCTGATCGAGGACCGGCACTGGTCCTCGGCGGGACGCCCCTTCCGCGACTACGAGGCGGCGATCGCCTGGCTCCTGTCGGACGATCCCTGACTCAGGCCAGCAGCTCGCGGATGCGCGCCTCGCGGAAATCGAAGATGCGGTCGAGCTGGCGTCGCACCAGGGGGAGACCCGCGAGCCCAAGGCGGCCGAGCGGCAGCACGTGCGTCACCTTGTTCTCTCGCATTGGACGGTGATCACGGTGGTGCTCGGAATCCTCTTCGAGTCTCGTCGCGCGCATCAGGATGATGCGTGCTCATGCCGAGCGTTCGTTCAAGCCTCGCCCCAACGCAGTGAGCAATCCGTACGCGGCTTCGGTACGCGTATCGATATCACCCGTGAGCGCTTCCGCCGCTTGAGAGACGAGCTTCATCGAGCCGCTTTCGTCGATCCCCTCCTCGAGGACTCTGCGCGCGAGATCGAGCGTTGCCGTTTCGGCAGCGGCAGCGATCAGCCTCCCGACGAGACGCGCGCCACGCTGCTCGTGATCGTCCTCGAGTTCGTACAGATCGAGATGCTCGTCCAGGGTCAGGAGGTCGTGGGCCTCGGCATCTGCATAGCTTCGTAGCAGAGCGATCAGATCCACCGCATCCTTCTCGGCGGCAGTGCCTCGATCCCACCAGCTGATGACCTTGAGCAGCGCGAGGACATGAAGCGGCGCGATCGTCACCTGACATCCGTCGCCGACGTCGATATGCACGCCCTCGCTCATCGTGAGCTCGAAGCCTCGCACGTCCATGCGGTGGGCATGGTCCGGAGGCCAGCTGATTTCATCGCCAACGGCTACGCCGCCGCAGGGCACGAGATCGACCATCTGATCGGTCGCGCTGAAGAATCGTTGAGACTGCTTCAGGTCCTTGCGCCAGCCGTGGTGATCGATGAGATGAGCAGACAGCGCTGCAAACTGTTCCCAGTCGTCGATCTGGACCGCGAAGTCCGTGTCGCGGGTGGCGCGGGCGGCCTCGAGGCCATGGATGTGCGTCAGCCAGAGGATCCGGGCCTGTGCACCGATCAGGCAGACCTGAACGCCCATCGCCTCTGCGGCCTCGAAGAGCTCTCTCAGCGTCGCGTGCGTGGATTCATCCAGCGGCTTCTTCAATGCGTAGGTACTCATCCCTGATTCTCAGCGCGGCCTCCCTGGCCCGAGGATCCTGCGTGTAGACCAGATCGGCGTAGACGAGGATCGGGTCCGCGAGCCCCCAGGCACCGCCGGGGCTCGTATGCCCGGTCCAGAAGGCCTGGAGGACCTCGATGTCACCATCGGCGGCGGATCTGGCTCCGAGGAGGCTCGCGAGGCGATCGAGCTCGCCATTCCCGTAGAGAGTCATGCGCTCCGGCGGTAGGTAGCCATCCATCACCCAGGCGGCACACTCGCCGCTCATGACCCAGTCCTGCTCACCCAAGGCGGATCGAACCTCCTCCGCCAGCAGCCCGAGGTCCTTGCGCCCTGGAACCGTCAGGCGACGCCGGACGAGGCGTTCCCGCAGGTACTGCGGGTAGCTCTCGACCCATTGCTCGAACAGCCGCTCTCGCCCCACGAGACGCGGCTTGCCGCCGAGCGTACGCAGGAAGCCGCGCGCCTTCAGGTCGTCCATCACGTTGTGCACCGTGCCGAGCGAGACGGTGGAGGCCTTCGCGAGGTCACGGAAGGACATCTGGAGACCCTCTGGCTCATTGAGCAAGCGGTGTACGACCGGGAGTGCGCCTCTGCTCCAGGTGGTCCTGATCTGCCGGCTGGCCTGCTTCCGCGAGCGATGACGGGGTCTGCCGGTGACGAGAAGGAAGAACTCCTCGACGGAGAGGAAGGCATTGCCAGCGGCGTCGAGGAACTGCACGTTCTGGTCGATCAGCTCCGCCGCGAGGCGCTGGCTGACGTGCTCGGTCACGAGAACCAGCGTAGTACCGGACGTCCGGCGAACGGTCTCGAACTGGGCAGCCGCTGCCGTTACCGCGCGCGGGTCCAGCCTGGGTTTGATCTCGTAGTGGAAGCGGTGGGCACTGCCGTCGTAGCGGAGAACGAACCGGGCGGCGGCCTTCCCATGCTTTGCCAGTGGGCGCGGCTCGCGGAGGCGCTCTGCGTGGACGCGCCCCCTGGTCGTCTCCTGCAGGGCTTCGAGCGCGCGCTCCAACAGGCTGGACTCGATGGCCTGGAGGCCTCTGTTCACTTCTTTCATCGCTCGAATATCCTGAACACGCAAAACAAAGTAGCCGCGTTCAGCTTCAGAAGACGTTCAGTTTAAGTGAACATGCAACAAAGGTGAACGCCTTCCTGCCCCGCCGCGAGAACCGACGCGCCATGTGAAACTTGTACGTACAAGTTCCCCGATAGGCCCTCAGGCCAGCAGCTCGCGGATGCGCGCCTCGCGGAAATCGAAGATCCGGTCGAGCTGGCGACGCACCGGCGGCAGACCGGCGAGCCCGAGGCGGCCGAGCGGCAGAACGTAGTGGACCTCGTCCTCCATGCGCGTGCCCTCCCCCTCCGCCGTGAACCGGTGGGTGTGCACCCATTCCCGGTACGGGCCGGAACGCTGCACGTCCACGAAGCGGTGCGGCGGCTCCCACAGGGCGATCTCCGTGCGCCAGCGGAAGGGCACGCCGTAGAGCGAGAGGCGATAGTCGATGCGCGCCCCGCTGCGCATCTCGATGGGCAGCGGGGTCAGGATCCGGAAGCGCAGCTCGGGGGGCGTGATGCGCTCGAGGTTCCCGGCGTCGGCGAAGAACGCGAAGACCTCGTCGAGGGGACGGTGCAGCAGCGTCGAACGACGGATGGAGTGCCGGAACGGTGCCGCAGGGGATTCACTCCGCATGGGAATGCTCCGGTCCGGGAAGGCACGGAACCTTCCGATCGCCTGCTCGAGCTGCTTCCGCCATCCAGGACGGTCCGGCTGGGCTGGCCACGGTCCCGGGGACGCCGTACGGCTCACCGACCATCTTGCAGTAGCTCGCACGGCTGTTCTATCAAGGGCATCGAACAGATCCCGATCGGAGAGCACCGCATGCCCGCGCACCACCGACTTCGACTGCTCGCCTACGCGCTGACCGCGATGCTTCTGAGCGCCTGCTCGGGGGGCTACGACGAGGAGAACCTGCGCGCGCAGATGCGCGAGCAGTACGCGAGGGATCTCGGAGCGCAGGGCTGGGTGCTGCGGGAGTTCACGCGGATCCGGCCGCAGCAGGTGAGCGAGGACACGCTGCTGGTCCATGCCGAGTACGTCTACGAAGGTCGAACCACGGGAACCGATCGGAGACTCTTCGTGTTCGAGTCGGTCGACGGCGACTGGCAGGTGTCGAGCATGGGGGAGCACGAAAGCGCCACCCTGGACTGATGCTCGTACCCCGCCGCGGCCGGAGCGCCCGCAACGGATCGGAGCGGTTCCTGTCGCATGCAGCGGGTACGGAACGCGTGCGGTGGGAGAACCACGCGCTTCGACTCGGGAGGCCGCCGGACGGAGAGTACGCCCCGCACGAATCGTCGGCAGGAGGGAAGTGGTGGGTACGGCTGGATTCGA
>JAZBPF010000456.1:0-17448 GCA_036351515.1 Pseudomonadales bacterium
CTCTGGGCCGTGCCCCTGGTGACCGGGCTCGGGCTCATCTTCTACCACCGCATCACCGTCGCGCGGCGCTGGAAGCTCCAGCGGGCGCGCATGGAAGGCGCGGTCGGGGTCTGACGCTCCCGCGTCAGGGCGCCTCCAGCAGGACCCGGACGTGCGCCTCCACGGAATCGGCGAGCGCGCGCAGGTCGTAGCCCCCCTCGAGCAGGGAGATCACCCGGCCCCGCGCGGCGTCGGCGGCGGCCGCCGTGATCAGGTTCGTCACCCAGGCGAAGTCCTCGGCCAGCAGGTCCAGCTCCGCGAGCGGGTCGTCCCGGTGCCCGTCGAAACCGGCGGAGACGAGGATCAGCTCCGGCCGATGCCGCGCGAGCGCCGGCAGCCAGTCCCGTTCGAGCGCGCGGCGGAAGCCGGCGCCGCCCGTCCCGGCGGGCAGGGGCGTGAGCACGATCCGGTCGCCGGCGGGTTCCAGCATGCGGTTCGGATAGAAGGGATGCTGGAAGCTCGAGCAGACGAGCACGCGGGGATCGTCGCGGAGGATCTCCACGGTGCCGTTGCCGTGGTGCACGTCGAAGTCGAGGATCGCGACGCGCTCGAGCCCCCCGGCCTCCAGCGCGTGGAGCGCGGCGATGGCGACGCTGTTCAGGAAGCAGAAGCCCATGGCCAGGCGCGACTCGGCGTGGTGTCCCGGGGGTCGCACGGCGCAGAAGGCGCGCTCGTAGTGCCCGGCGAGCACGTCCTCGACGGCGGTGACCGCGGCGCCGGCGGCGTGGCGCGCGGCCTCGAGGCTGTCCGGGCAGAGGGCCGTGTCGCCGTCGACCATCCGGAGTCCTTCCTCCGGAACCATGCGCTCGAGTACGGCGAGGTGGTTCGCCGGATGGGCGCGCGTGATCGCGTCGTCCGTGGCCGGACGGACCTCCCGGTCCGTCACGAGCGCGTCGGCGAGCCCGCTCTCGCGCAGCCGCGCGAGCACGGCAGTGAGCCGCTCGGGGCATTCCGGATGCCCCGGCTGCATCACGTGGCGGTTGCAGACGGGGTCCTGGAGCAGGGCGGTGCGCACGCGGGGGCTCCTCCGGGTCAGGGGGCGGTGGCGAGGCGTTCGGCGAAGGCGTCGGCGCTGCAGGGGCGGCCCACGAGCCAGCCCTGGGCCTCGTCGCAGCCCGCCTCGCGGAGGAAGGCCAGCTGCGCATCGGTCTCCACCCCCTCGGCCACGACGCGCAGGCCGAGGGCGTGGCCGAGGCCGATGACGGCGCGGACGATGGCCGCGTCGTCGCGGCCGTCCGGCAGCGGCGCGACGAACATGCGGTCGATCTTCAGCGTGTGCACCGGGAAGTGCTTGAGGTAGGCCAGCGAGGAGAAGCCGATGCCGAAGTCGTCCACCGCGAGGCCGATGCCGAGCGCCGTCAGGGCCGCGAAGCGGGCGCGCTGGGGGGCGTCGTCGTCGACGAGGAGCCGCTCGGTCATCTCGAGTTCCAGCAGCTCCGGGGGCAGCCCCGTCGCGCGCAGGGCTCCGGCGATGCGTCCGGCGAGCCCGGCGTCCCGGAGCTGCGGGGCCGAGGCGTTCACGCCGAGGCGCACGCGGTGGCCGTCGGCGTACCAGCGGCCCGCGTCCGCGAGGGCGGCGCCGAGGACCCAGTCGTCGATGCGCTCGATGCAGCCGATGCGCTCGGCGACGGGGATGAAGACGGAGGGATCGACGGCGCCGAAGTCCGGGGAGTGCCAGCGCAGGAGCACCTCCACGCCGACCACGGCGCCCGTCGCGGCGCAGACGCGGGGCTGGTAGAGGAGCCGGAACTCGTCACGTTCCAGGGCGCCCGGGAGCGCGTCCTCGATCGCCAGGCGCCGACGGGAGAGCGCCTCCGCGGCCGTCTGGTCGAGGCGGAAGTCGTCGCCGCCGGCGGCGCGGGCCCGGGCGAGGGCCCGCCGGGCGGCGGAGAGCAGCGCCTCGCCACCCCGGGCGGAGCCCGGGTAGACGGCGAGTCCGAGGCTCCCGCGCAAGCGGACCGGCCGGTCCTCGGCCACGGCGGCGAGCACCTTGGAGGCGGTGGCGGCGAGGTCGGACAGGTCCGGCGTCGATTCCAGGAGGAGCAGGAACTCGTCGTCCGGACCCCGGGCGACGAGGTCGCTCCGGCGCAGGGCACGCCGGAGCCGGTCGGCGACCGCGTGCAGGAGCGCCTCCGTGTCGGCCCCGTCGAGGCGGTGGGCCAGGGCCGGGAAGCCGTCGAGGCCGAGCACGCCGACGGCGATCCGGCGCTCGTGCCGCGCTGCGCCGTGCAGCGCGTGTTCGAGCTGGCGTTCGAAGTCGGGGACGCCCGGCAGCGTCGTGCGCCCCTCGGGGTGCGTCGCCGGCTCGAGGCGCCCGGGCCGCGCACCCTCGAGGAGCCGGAGCGTGCGTTCGAGCAGGTGGGGCGAGAAGGCGGCCTCCGGCAGGTACTCGTCCGCACCGCACGCGAGCAGGCGCACCCCTTCGGCGTCGTCCGCGCAGAGGGCCGCGAGCGGTCGCTCCACGCCGGCCGCGCGCAGGGCGACGACGGTCTCGAGCGGGTCCTCGGTGGCGACCAGGAGCGCGTCGGCCACGTCCTCGCGCAGTGCCGCCGTGGCGGCCTCCGCGTCGGGGACGCTGCGCAGGCGCCGCGCGTCCGCCGCCGGGAGCCGGGCCAGGGCGCGCCGGAGCCGTGCGGCGGCCGCTTCCGGACCGACGCAGAGGACTCGCTGGGGCGTGACGTCCACTTCCGGCATGGAACCTCTGGAGCCCTTCAGCGGCGCCGCGGCGCGAGCACGAGGCTGCGGTGATCGGCCGCGACGTCGAAGTGGTGCCGGAGCGCCGGCAGCCAGGGGCTCGTCCGCGCCGGCGCGTCGTTGATGCGGGCCAGTTCCCGGGGTGCACCGGCGCGCCGCTCGCGGACCCGTGCCCAGGCCTCGAGAACCGCGTCCAGCGCGGGATCCTCGGGCGCCGGCGCGATTCTAGCGCAGCGTCCGCTCCGTTCCGTCACCAGCACCACCTCGGCGCCGCGGAGCAGGAGCCCGTTGCCGCCGCGCCGCTCCGGGAGCGGCAGGCCCGCCGGGGACAGCCCCAGGCCGCAGGGCGAGGCCGGGTCGCGGGCATCGAGCCAGCGCAGGATGGTGCCCGCCCCCTCCTCGGCGAGGCGCGTCACGAGGCCGGCCGCCTCCGGCGTGGCGAACTGGGGGCCGTCGAGGCCGTCGAGGAAGAGCCCGCTCGTGACCTCTCCCGCCAGCTCCAGGAGGCGCAGCGCGGGGAACAGGTCCTTCCAGCGGAGGCCCGGGGCCTCGCGTCGGAGCAGGGCCGGGGTGACCACGCCCCAGCGCTCGAGGGCGACCCGGGCCCGGCGCCGCGCCCGCTCGAGGGCGTCCAGGTGTTCCTCGGGGGCCGCGGGCTCCGGCAGGCGGAAGAAGCGGCCCGGCACGCCGGCCACGCGGCTGCGGACCCGGGCCCGGAGGCTGCCGCGGCGCCGGAGCGGTCCCGGCCCGTCGCCGTCCGCGGCGAGCTTCGGCAGCGTGAAGCGGTGCGCGAGGCCGTGGCGGACCGCTGCGAAGGAGTCCGTGGAGAGGCGCCCGCCCCAGAGTCCGGCCCAGAGCGTCTCGGCGGCGGCCACGGCGTCCCCGCCGCAGGCCTCGCGCAGCGCCTCGAAGGGATAGCGCGCGGCGGGGTCCGGGAAGGCCGCGGCGAGGCGGGTCTCGACCTCCGGATCCGGGGCGCCCGCGGGCCGCGGCAGGTCCTCGAGCTCGTCCCGGAGCGCGAAGGCGAGCCGCTCGTGGCCGTGGCCGTAGAGCACGAGCCCCTCGCCGGCGAGCACGGCGTCGAGGGCGTCGCCCGCGGGTCCCTCGAGGCGCGCCGGGAGCACGGCGCCCTCCCAGTCCGCCGCCGCGAGCGGCAGGCCGCGCAGGGCCTCGAGGGCGTCGTAGCCGTCCTCGCACTCGCCGACGCGCTGCCAGCTGGCGAGGAACGCGGGGACGAGCGCCGCCGGGAGCGTCGGGACGCTGCGCCGCGCGCGGGCGCGCTGCTGGCGGAGCATGGCCTCGAGGTTGTCCACGTCGGCGAAGCGCGGCGTCTCGTCCCCCTCGAGGAGCGGGCCGTGGACCAGGGCGCCCTCGTCCGCGAGCACGCGCAGGTCGGCGAGCAGGGCCTCCCCGGGCCAGGCTTCCGCGAGGGCCTCGGCCGTCGCCGGCGCTTCGAAGGCGATCCAGTCCCGGAGCCAGGCGAGCCGCGTCGTTTCCGGATCCGCGAGGCGGGCCGGCGCCGTCGGCGGGTCGAGGACGGCGGCGGGGAAGAGGGCCGCCGCCGTGGCGGCGTCCGCCGCGTGCACGCACCAGACGCGATCGTCCCGGCGCAGCCGCGCCACGCGACTGCCGATCTCCACGCCCGCCGCGGCGGCGTGGCGCGCGCATTCCTCCTCGCTCAGCAGGCGCCGTTCGCGCAGCCAGGCGTCGAACTCGGGCCCGTCCGTCGGACGCCAGCCCGGGGCGAGGCGACGGCGGCGGAGGAGGAAGTCCTCCACCGTCGCCTGCCGGACCCTGGGCCGCAGCCGGTCGTCGCCGAGGACCGTCTCGAGGAGCGAGGGGCGGAGCCCCGAGGCGTCCACGCCGCTGCCTCGCGGCGTGTCGTCGGCGTACATGTAGCGGTTGATCTGGGCCCAGCCCGGTTCCGCGGCGAAGGGCGAGGGGGTGGCCGTGGTGACGTGGGTGACGGCGATCTCCCCCGCCTCGAGCGCCTCGAGGCGGGCGCGCAGCGCGGGCAGGTCCAGATCCTCGACCAGACAGCTGCGCCAGGCCTCGAGGAGTACCGGGAAGTCGCCGTAGCGACGCACGCGGGCGAGGAGCTTCTGCGACTGCAGCCGGCTCATCCACAGGGGCAGACGTTCGCCGAAGCGCTGCCGCGTGAACAGCAGCGCGCGCCCGGCGCACTCCCGGAAGCGGGCGCCGAAGAAGCCGCTGCCCTCGATGCGACGGCGGACGAGCCCCTCCAGCTCCGCGGCCGGGACCAGGGCGAGGACCTCCTCCGGCGCCACGTCGCCGCCGAGCTGCACCGCGAGCGCGTCGTCGGCCGCGTAGACCTCCGGGCGTTCGCCGAAGCGCGCTTCCCAGGCGGCCTCCAGGGCGAGGGCCCAGGTGCGGTTGTGGCGCCGGCCGGCGAAGCAGTGGATCACCAGCTGGCCGCCGTCGCCCCCGTAGCCTCCGGGCCCGCTGCGCACGCGTTCGACGACGAGCTGGCGCGCGTGCGGCAGGGGCGCGCCGGTCGCCTCCCGCTGCCGGACCAGGTGCTCCACGAGCGTCGTCCGGGACGGGCCGTCCAGGGGCGTCGTCTCCGCGAGCAGGGCCTCCAGGGCCGCGCGGTCCGAGCGCGGTCCGAGGGCCGCCTCCCATTGCTCGAGCGTCGTCTCGAGCCGCGCCGAGAGGTGCGGGTCCCGGGCGCGCTCCTCGGCACGCCAGAACGGCGGCGCCCGGGTCGCGTCCGGCGCCGGGGTCACGAACACGTCGTTGTGGGTGACCCGCTGCACGCGCCAGGGCTGGGAGCCGAGGGAGAAGGCGCTGCCGGGACCGTTCTCCCAGACGAACTCCTCGTCGAGCTCGCCGATGCGCACCTGGCTCTCCGCGTGCCGGAGCTGGTAGTAGCCCCGGTCCGGGATGACGCCGCCGGAGCCGTAGAGCGCGAGCGTCGCGCCGCGACGCAGGGACAGGCGGCCCGTGTGCGGATCCTCCAGGAGCCGCGGCTGCAGCTCGCGGACGCGGCTGTCCGCGTAGCGTCCCGCGAGCATGGCCACCACGAGGTCGAAGTGATCGCGACGCAGGGCCCGGTAGGGGGCGGCGCAGCGCACCGCGTCGAAGAGCGCGTCCGGGTCTGCCGGTCCCGCCGCGAGGCGCGCGACCAGCACCTGCGCGAGCACGTCGAGGCCGCCTGCCGGCGGCTCCGTGGGCTCGAGGTCGCGTTCGAGCAAGGCCGGTGCGAGCACTGCGGCCTCGAGCAGGTCGTGGGGATGGGTCGGGTGGAGCACGGCGCGGGAGACGGCGCCGACCTGGTGCCCGGCGCGACCCGCGCGCTGGAGAGCGGCCGCGACGGACGGCGGCGTCTGCACCAGGACGACCTCGTCGAGGGCGCCGATGTCGATCCCGAGTTCCAGGGAGCTCGTCGCGACGATCGCCTTGAGCTCTCCCGCCTTGAGCCGCGCCTCGACCTCCAGGCGGAGCTCGCGCGACAGGGAGCCGTGGTGCGCCCAGGCGAGGGGGCCGTCGCTGCCCGGCGGCGCCGCCTCGTTCACGCGGGCGGCGAGCTTCTCGCAGAGCGCCCGGCTGTTCGCGAACACGAGCGTGGCGCGGTTGCGTGCGGTCGCCGCGACCACGGCCCGGGCGATCGGGGCCAGACCGTCGAGGCCGCCGTCGTCGGGCAGGGGATCCGGTTCGAGGGCGCGCACGGCGAGCTCGACGCGCTTGTCCGCGGGGGCCCGGAGGATGCGCACCGGCCGCGGCTGCAGGGCCGGGGCCCCGTCCGGGCCCGGGGCGTGGCCGCCGACGAAGGCGGCGACGTCCTCGAGGGGACGCACGGTCGCCGAGAGGGCGACGCGCTGGAACTCGCCGGCCCGCGCGGCGAGGGCCTCGACGCCGCTCATGAGCCAGGTGCCGCGGCGGCTGCCGGCGACCGCGTGGATCTCGTCGAGGATCACCATGCGCACGTCGCCGAGCATGGCGCGACCGCCGGCGGAGGTGAGGAGGATGTTCAGGCTCTCCGGCGTCGTGACGAGGATCTCCGGCGGATCCCGCTGCATGCGCCGGCGCTCCTCCTGGGGCGTGTCGCCGCTGCGGGTGGCCACGCGGATGCGCGGTGCGGGCTCGCCGTCCGCCTCCCAGCGCGCCGCGAGCTCCGCGAGCGGCTCGAGGAGGTTGCGGCGCACGTCGTTGTTCAGCGCCTTCAGCGGCGAGACGTAGACCACGCGCACGGTGCCCGCCGACCAGGCACCCGTGAGCAGTCGCTCGAGCGGGACCAGGAAGGCGCAGAGCGTCTTGCCCGAGCCCGTCGGCGCGGTGGCGAGCACGTGTTCCCCGGCGGCGACCACCGGCCAGGCGAGGGCCTGCACCGCCGTGGGCGCGCCGTGCCGCTCCCGGAACCAGGCGGCGATGCGGGGATGGAAGGCGTCGAGCGGATCGGGTGCGGTCATCGGGGCGCGGTCCGGAACCGGGGGGAGAGGCTACCAGAGGTGCCCGATCGCGGACCGGATCGCCGCCTGCGTCGGCTTCCCACGGGCGTGGTACGCGAGCCGGACCGCTGAGCAGCAGCTTGCCGACGCGTCCATCGTGGGAGCCAGCTTCAGCCGCTCCGGCGGGCCGGGCGACCGCTACGGTCGGACCGGTCGTCGCGGCTGAAGCCGGCTCCCACAGGGAGTCGAGGACGCCGAGGGAAATGCGCGAAGCGCGATGCTTCAGACGGCGCGCGTCGCGTGGGCCTCGAGCACGTCGGCGACGCAGCCCGTGAGCCGGCGGGCCGTCTCCAGATGCAGGAACTCGTTCGGCCCGTGGGCGTTCGAGTGCGGTCCGAGCACGCCCGTGACGAGGAACTGCACGTCCGGGAAGCGATCCCCCAGCATCTTCATGAAGGGGATGGTCCCGCCGCAGCCCATGGCCATGGCCGGGGGCCCGAACCAGCGCCGGGACGCCGCCTGTACCGCCGCCTCGAGCCAGGGGGCGAGCGGCGGTGCGGACCAGCCGGTCTGGGGGTGCTCCACGTCGAACCGCACGCGCGCCCCCGGCGGCGGGTCGGCCTCGAGGAGCGCCTTCACCTGCGCCGCCGCCTCCACGGCGTCGAGGGACGGCGGCAGGCGGAACACGAGCTTCGCCCGGGTCTCCGGGCGGAGCACGTTGCCGGCATCGCCGACCTCCGGCGCGCCGGAGAGCCCGACCGTGGCCATGCTCGGCTGCCAGGTGTTGGCGACGAGCGCGTCGAGGGGCGTGAGCCCTTCCGGCGGGCCCGCGACCCAGGGGAACCGTTCGAGTACGCCGTCCCCGAGCACCGCGGCCGCCGCGGCGGCCTGGTCCCGGGCCCACTGGGGGATCTGCACCTGGAGCACGTCCCGGAGCTCGCCGGTGAGCGCGTCCTCCACGCGCTCCACGAGGCCCCGGAGATGGCGGAAGCTCGACGGGACGATGTTTCCCGCGAGGCCGCTGTGCACGCCCTCCGTGAGCACCTCCACGGTGAGCACGCCGGGGAGCATCCCGCGGAGGGACGTCGTGAGCCAGAGCTGGTCGTAGTTCCCGCACTCGGCATCGAGGCAGACGACGAGCTCCGGCGTGCCGATGCGCTCGGCGAGATGATCCAGATAGGGCGGCAGGTCGAAGCTGCCGCTCTCCTCGCACCCCTCGATCAGCACGACGCAGCGCCCGTGGTCGCGCCCTTCCTGCTGCAGCGCCTCGATCGCCGTGAGGCAGCCGAAGAGCGCGTAGCCGTCGTCGGCACCGCCGCGGCCGTAGAGGCGCCCGTCCTCGAGCACGGGCTCCCAGGGGGCGAGGCCCTCGCGCCAGCCGGCGAACTCCGGCTGCTTGTCGTAGTGGCCGTAGAGCAGCACCGTCCCGAGGCCCGGGCGCGTGGCCGGGATCTCGCACAGGAGCAGGGGCGTGCGGCCGGGCAGGCGCACGAGTTCCACCGCGAGGCCGGCCACGGGGCGTTCGCGTGCCCAGGTGGCGAGCAGCTCCGCGGCGGCGTCGAGGTGGCCGTGCTCGGCCCAGGCCGCATCGAAGGCCGGGGACTTCGCCGGGATGCGCACGTAGTCGCAGAGCAGGGGGACGATCTCCTGCTCCCAGCGTTCGCGGACGTAGGCGTCCATCAGGGAGTCTCTCCTTCCGCTGCCGATGGGTTCCGGAATCGCAGGAGGTGGCCGCCGGGATCCCGGACCCCGGCGCCCGCGCCGAGCGGCCCGTCCGCGTCCCCGAGCAGGGCCTCGAACCCGGGACCGCGCAGCGCCAGGGCCACGGCCTTCTCCTCGGTCCAGGGATGCATGCCCCGCGCGCCGTCGACGAGGCCGAGATAGGACGCCGGCCCGAGCGCCAGGATCTTCGCCCAGCCCTGGTCCACCACCGGCGCGAAGCCGAGCGTGTCCCGGTGGTAGCGCTCCGCGCCTTCTAGGTCCCGGTAGTAGAGCCAGAGGATGGCCGCGCGGAAGCCGAGGCCGGCGGGCAGGCCCGCGGCCGCGTGGTCCACGGGGCGCGGCACCGTCGCCGAGAGGCGCGGCAGCAGCGCCTCGTTCTCGGGGTGTGGATGGAAGCGCTCGAACTCGAGGAACCAGCCGCCCGGATCCACGAGCACGAAGCCGTCGTGGGCGCGGTCGGGCTTCGCCGTGAAGCGGGAGCGGAACGCGAGGTCCCGCCCCGAGAGCGCCGCCCACCAGCGCTCCACGTCCTCGGTGACGAGGGCGAGGGCCGCGGTCCGGGGCGTGGCGTCCGTGTAGCCGGCGGCGGCCTGGTCGGCGAGCACGAGCCGCGCGCCCGGAGCGATCTCGAGGACCACCGCCTCCTCGCGCTCTTCCACGGGGACGAGGCCGAGATGCTCCCGGTAGAAGCGGGCGGCTTCCGCGACGTCGGCGTAGTGGAAGACCACCTCGGCGGTCGTCGCTTCCGTGGCCGCCGATGCCACGACCGGGAGCGTCGCGATCGCGAGGAGGAGGGAGAAGAGGCTGGGGGCGAGACGTCGGCTCACGGCGCGGCCCTCCGGCGGTCCGTCTGGCCACCGTCCATGGCCAGGGGCTCCTCGGGACAGCTCCGCGCCCCCGACGGTGTACCGGTGGTGCGCAGGTCGAGGAAGGTGGTCGCCGCGTAGGTGACGATCGTCTCGATGCCGGCGTCCCCGCGCGCCGTGTCCATCTCCGAATGCTCCACCTCGAGCTGGTGCGGCTCGCCGGGGGCGAGGGCGGCGGCCGGGATCGTGAAGCGCGTGTCCCGGAAGGTGAGGGCCCCGGCGTCCTGGAGCGCGTGGCCGCTGTGCACGGTCTCGTTGCCGAGGCAGTCGCCGAAGATCACGTAGATCATGTCGTCGGCGATGCCGAGGGGGTCCGCCCCGCCCTTCGCGAAGGGCGTCCATTCGACCTCGAGGTCCTGCGTCGGGTCCACGGCGGTCGGCGAGACGACGCCGCCCCCCTGCCGGAGCGTCAGGCGGATCGGTTCCGGATTCCGGGGGCCGTCCTCGCCGGGGCGGAAGGTGACCGCGAGGTCCTCCACGGCGCCGTCGGGGGTGTCGAAGGAGAAGCGGTAGCTCGCATCCGGAAAGCGCGTGGCGAGACCCTCGAGGGTGGTGCTGCGCTCGCCGGCGAGGAAGTGGATGTCCCCCTCGGGAAAGGCGAGCCCCCCGGCGGCATCCCCGGGGCCGTGGAGCATGCCGTCCGTGACCGTGCCGCCCGGCCTCTCGAAGATCTCCGCGAAGAAGACCGTGTTGAGCAGCGACAGGGACCCGTCGGCGTGCTGGCGATGGTTCACGGCCTTGCCGAGCACCACGTAGTCCGCGTGGTCCGCGGCCGTGGCCGCTCGCGCGGGCGCGCCGGGGAGGAGCAGCAGGAGGGCGAGGGGCAGAACGCGATCGAGGCGCGGCACGGCGACTCCTCGTGGAGGACGGGACGCCCGATGCTAGCCCGCGCGGCGCCCCGATACACGACAGCGGACGCGGAACCTCCGGCCCGCCGGCGTCGCGCTCGGGTCGGGCGCACGCCCCGGGGCTCCTCGGCCCGGGCCCGCGGAGTCCTCGCCCGTCGGCGAGCGGCGGACTCGGGCCGCGGCCGGCGCGGACGGGCGGCACGACCCGTGGCTATGATGCGGCGTCACGGAAAGGGGGAGGGGAGAAGGCCATGCCCGAGCTGTCCATGGGCCGCGCCGTCGACTGGCTCGCGGAGCAGGATCCCGAGCGGCCGGCGATCACGCACGAGGGGCGCACGGTGACGCGGGCGGAGCTCGCCCGGCGCACGAACCGGCTCGCGCGGGCCTACGCGGCGCTCGGCGTGGGCCAGGACGACCTGGTCACGATCGCGCTGCCCAACGGCATCGCCCACTACGAGGCGGCGATCGCCTGCTGGAAGCTCGGCGCCACGCCGCAGCCGGTCTCGGCGCGGCTCCCCTTCGTGGAGCGCGACGCGATCGTGGCGCTCGCCGATCCGGCGCTCGTGGTCGGCGTGCCCGCCGGCACCCACGGCGACCGGCCCACGGTGGACGCGGACTTCGAGGCCGATCCGGCCCTCGACGACGGTCCCCTGCCGGACCGGATCGCCGCCGCCTGGAAGGCCCCGACCTCCGGGGGCAGCACCGGGCGGCCGAAGATCATCGTCGCCGGCCAGCCCGCCACCATCGACCCGACGGCGCTCTCGGCCTTCGGTCAGCGGCCGGACGGTGTCCAGCTCGTGCCCGGCCCCCTCTACCACAACGCGCCCTTCGCCTTCTCCACCCGGGCCCTGTGCTCCGGGAATCATCTGGTGGTGCTCTCCCGCTTCGACGCGGAGGCGGCGCTGGCGGCGATCGAACAGCACCGGGTCGACTGGACGCTGCTCGTGCCGACGATGATGCAGCGCATCTGGCGCCTCGGGCAGGAGGTCCGCGAGCGCTACGACGTCTCCTCCCTCGCCGGGGTCCTGCACCTCGCCGCCCCCTGTCCCGCCTGGCTCAAGCAGGCCTGGATCGACTGGCTCGGACCGGAGCGCGTGTGGGAGCTCTACGCGGGCACGGAGGCGCAGGGCGTCACGATCATCCGCGGGGACGAGTGGCTGGCCCACCCCGGCTCCGTGGGCCGGCCCGAAGCGGGGACCATGCGCATCCTCGACGAGGACGGCCGCGAGCTGCCGCCCGGGGAGGTGGGGGAGATCTGGATGCGCCCGAAGTCGGGGCCCGGTTCCACCTACCGCTACCTCGGCGCGGAACCGAAGGCCATCGGCGAGGGCTGGGAATCGCTCGGGGATCTCGGCCGCTTCGACGAGGACGGCTATCTCTACCTCGCCGACCGGCTCACGGACATGATCCTCACGGGCGGCGCCAACGTGTATCCGGCGGAGGTGGAGGCGGCCATCGACGCCTTCCCGGGCGTGCGTTCCTCCTGCGTCGTCGGCCTGCCCGACGACGACCTCGGGGCGCGGGTGCACGCCATCGTCGACACGGCGGGGACGCCCCTGGACGAGGACGCGCTCCTCGCACACCTGGGGGAACGTCTGGCACGCTACAAGATCCCCCGATCCCTCGAGGTCGTGGACCAGCCGGTGCGGGACGACGCCGGCAAGGTCCGCCGCGCCCAGCTCCGGGCCGAACGCATCGCCTGAGCCGCGCGGTCCCGACCGGGAGCCCCCCTTGGTCGACACGAACGCCCTGCCGCCGGCGGTCACCGGCGAGACGCTCGAACTCGACGACCGGGCCGGACGCCTGCGCGTGCAGGTCGCCGGTTCCGGCGACCCGGTCCTGCTCCTGCACAGCGTCAACGCGGCCGCGTCGGCCGCGGAGGTGGCGCCGGTCCACGAGCACCTGCGCGACCGCTACCGCGTGTGGACGCCGGACCTGCCGGGCTTCGGGCGCTCCGAGCGCAGCGACCGGGACTACTCCGTGCGCCTCTACGTCGACGCCGTGCACGACGTCGTCGACGCCATCGCCCGTGCCCACGGCGGGGCGCCGGTGCGGGCCCTGGGGCTGTCCACCTCGAGCGAGTTCCTCGCCCGGGCGGTCACCGAACGTCCGGAACGCTTCCGCTCGCTCGTGCTGGTGACGCCCACGGGCTTCGACCGCCGCGGCTCGACGCGCCGCGGTCCGCCCGGGAGCACCCGCGAGGTGTCCTGGCTCTACCGCTTCCTGCGCCGTCCGGCCGTGGGGCGGTTCCTGTTCCGCCAGCTGACGCGGCCCGGGACGATCCGCTACTTCCTGCGCCGCACCTTCGGCCGCCGGGACGTGGACGACGACCTCTGGCGCTACGGCTGCCGCAGCGCGCGCCAGCCCGGCGCCCGGCATGCGCCCATCGCCTTCCTCTCCGCCCGGCTCTTCAGCGGCGACATCCGCACGGTCTACGGCCGGCTCTCGAGCCTCGACCCGCCGATCCCCGTGTGGCTGCCGCACGCCACCCGCGGCGACTTCGACGACTTCACGGGAGCCGACTGGGCCCGCACGCTGCCCCACTGGACCGTCGAGCCCTGGCCCACCGGTGCGCTCCCCTGGTTCGAGCGGCCGACCGACTTCCTCCGGGCCCTGGACCACTTTCTCGCCGGCCAGCGGCTTTCCTGAGGGGCCGTCGCCACGTCCGCCGTGCACCGGCGGGGAGGGCGACGCTATGATCCCCGCAGCGGCGCCCCGGCGCCGGCCGGCCCGCGGGGCCGGCGGACGCGGGGCGCCGCACGCGTACCAGGGACAGCGGGGAGTGCATGAAGACGACCTATCCGTTCGCCGCCATCGTCGGCCAGGAGGAGATGAAGCAGGCGCTGATCCTCGCGGCCGTGGATCCCTCCATCGGAGGCGTGATGATCTTCGGCGACCGGGGGACCGGGAAGTCCACGGCCGTGCGCGGCCTCGCCGAGCTGCTGCCGCGGATCCGGGTGGTCGAGCACTGTCCCTACGGCTGCGCGCCGGAGCGCACGGCCGGACTCTGCGGCGCCTGCACGGGGCGGGCGAAGGACGCGCCGCCGCCGAAGAGCCGGCAGACGACGGTGCCCGTCGTGGACCTGCCCCTCGGGGCCACGGAAGACCGGGTGGTGGGGGCCCTCGATCTCGAACGGGCGCTGACCGTGGCCGAGAAGGCCTTCGAACCCGGGCTCCTCGCCCGCGCGAACCGCGGCTTCCTGTACATCGACGAGGTGAACCTCCTCGAGGACCATCTCGTGGATCTGCTCATCGACGTGGCCGCCTCCGGCGAGAACGTGGTCGAGCGCGAGGGCCTTTCCGTGCGCCATCCGGCGCGCTTCGTGCTGGTGGGCAGCGGCAATCCGGAGGAGGGGGAACTGCGCCCGCAGCTCCTGGACCGCTTCGGCCTGTCCGTGGACGTGACCACCCCCGACGACCTCGCCACCCGCGTGGAGGTGGTCCGGCGCCGGGACGCCTACGAGCGGGATCCGGAGGCCTTCGCGGAGAAGTGGAAGCGCCAGACCGGGAAGATCCGCCGCGCCATCGAGAAGGGTCGGGAACGGCTCGACGCCGTGGACGTGCCCGACGCGACCCTCGAGCAGGCCGCGGGTCTGTGCATGAAGCTCGGCACGGACGGCCTGCGCGGCGAGCTCACGCTCATCCGCACGGCCCGGGCCGCCGCGGCCTACGCCGGCGACGAGGCGGCCACGGCCGAGCACCTGCGCGCCATCGCGCCGGCCGCCCTGCGGCATCGGCTCCGGCGCAACGTGCTCGACGATGCCGGCTCCACGGTGCGCGTCGAGAAGGCGCTCGAGGAGGTCTTCGGGGCGTGAACGCACCGGCCCCGCGCCCCGGGGAGGAAGGCCCGGAGCCGGGTCGCGACGATCCCCTGCGCGCCGTCGCCCTGACCGCCGTCGATCCCCACGGCGGCGGAGTGCTCGTGCGCAGTTTCCCGAGCCCCGAGCGCGACGCGCTCCTCGCGTCCCTGCGCGCGCTGCTGCCGACGGACGCGCCGCTCCTGCGGGTCCCGGTGAACGTCTCCGACGACCGTCTCCTCGGGGGGCTCGACCTGCCGGCGACGCTCCGGGCCGGACGCCCGGTGGTGGCGAAGGGGCTGCTCGCCTCCGCCGACGGGGGCATGCTCGTGCTCGCCATGGCCGAGCGCATGGCGCGAGACACGGCGGCGCAGGTGTGTGCGGCCTTCGACGCCCGCGAGGTCGCCCTCGAGCGCGAGGGGATCGGCCGGCGCATGGCCACCCGCTTCGGTCTCCTGGCCCTCGACGAGGGCGCGGACGACGACGAGCGCCCGCCGCCGGCACTCGCGGACCGGCTCGCCTTCCACGTGGGCCCCGAGGCCCTCGCCGCGACCCGCGGCTGTGCGCCTCCCTTCAGCGCCGAGGAGGTCGCCGTGGCCCGGGCGCGCCTTCCCGGGGTCACCGTGCCCGGCGCGGTGATCGAGGCGCTCGTGGCCACGGCCCTCGCCTTCGGCCTCGACTCCATCCGTCCGGCCCTCCAGGCCGTGGCCGCCGCTCGCGCGTCGGCGGCGCTGGCCGGGCGCAGCGCCGCGACGGAAGCGGACGCGGCGGAGGCGGCGCGGCTCGTGCTCGCGCCCCGGGCGCTGCGCCTGCCGTCGTCGGAACCGCCGCCGGAGCCGGAGGCGCAGGACGAACCGCCCGAGGAGCCGCCCCCGGAAGAGGACCGGAGCGAGCCGGAGCCGCCGCCGGAGTCCGAGGACGCGGGCGAGCAGGAGATCGATCCGGAGGCGCTCGCCGAGCTGCTCCTCGAGGCGACCCTCGCCGCCGTGCCCGAGGGGCTCCTCGAGAAGCTCTCGGACGCGGCGCCGCGCCGTGCCGGCGGCGAGGCCGGCGTGTCCGGCGCGCGCACGAAGAAGGCGCTGCGGGGCCGGCCCGTGGGGGTCCGTGCCGGCGACCCGGGGCCCGGCGAGCGCCTGAACGTGGTCGAGACCCTGCGCGCGGCGGCCCCCTGGCAGCCGCTGCGTCGGCGCGAGGGCGCGGGCCGGCGCATCGAGGTGCGCGGCGAGGACTTCCGCGTCACGCGCTACTCGCAGCGCTCGGCGACGACGACGCTGTTCGTCGTCGACGCCTCCGGTTCCGCGGCGCTGCAGCGCCTCGCCGAGGCGAAGGGCGCCGTCGAGCTGTTGCTCGCGGACTGCTACGCGCGCCGCGATCAGGTGGCGCTCGTGGCCTTCCGCGGCACCGGCGCGGAGCTGCTGTTGCCACCGACCCGGTCCCTCGTGCGCGCCAAGCGTTCGCTCCAGGGCCTGCCGGGGGGAGGCGGGACGCCGCTCGCGGCGGCCGTGGACGCCTCCCTCCGGGTCGCGCTGGACGCGCGCCGCCGCGGGACGACGCCGCTCCTCGTGTTCCTCACGGACGGGCGCGGCAACGTCGCCCGGGACGGTCGTGCGGACCGGGCGGCGGCGCGAGCGGAGGCCCTCGACGCCGCCCGCGCCGTGGCGGCGGAGCGGGTGGCCGCGCTGGTCATCGACACCGGGCGGCGCCCGGAAGCGCGCGCCGCCGAGCTCGCCGAGGCCATGGGCGCCGGCTACCAGCCGCTGCCCTTCGCGGACGCGGCCGCGGTCAACGAGGCCGTGCGCGCCGCGACGCCGACGCCGGGACGCGGTTCGTGAGCCCCGCAGCGCTGCCGCCGGACTGGCCCCACGCGGAGCGGAGCCGCTTCGTGGACGCCGGGGGCCTGCGCTGGCACGTGCAGGAGTTCGGCGAGGGCGGCGAGGGCGGCGAGTCCCTGCTGCTCCTCCACGGCACGGGCGCCTCCGCCCACTCCTTCCGCGCCCTGGCCCCCCGGCTGGCCGTCGGGCGACGCGTACTCGTCCCGGACCTGCCGGGCCACGGTTTCAGCGACGCGCTGCCGCCCCGGCGCTCGGGCATGGAGGGCATGGGGGAGGCCCTCGGCGCCCTGCTCGCGGCCCTCGGCGCCCGCCCGCGGATCGTCCTCGGTCATTCGGCGGGAGCCGCGCTCCTGGCGCGCGCCTGTCTCGACCGGCGCCTCGCGCCGGAACGGCTCGTGAGCCTCGGCGGAGCGCTGCTGCCTCTCGGTGGCACGGCCGGGCTGCTGTTCCCGCCGGCGGCACGGCTGATGGCGGGGAGCGGCCTGCTGCCCCGCTGGGTGGCGCGCCGGGCCGAGGACCCCCGGGCGGTGGATCGGCTCCTCGCGGGCACCGGCTCGCGGCTCGACGCCGAGGGCGTGGCGATCTATCGCCGGCTCCTGCAGCGGCCGGCCCACGTGGCCGGGGCCCTGCGCATGATGGCCGCCTGGGACCTCCCCTCGCTCGCCCGGGACCTGCCGCGCCTCGACGTGCCCGTCACGCTCGTGCACGCCGACGAGGACCGCACGCTGCCCGTGCGCTACGCCGACCGACTCCTCGCGGCGCTCCCCCGGGCGGACGCCGTCCGCCTGCCCGGGCTCGGTCACCTCGCCCACGAGGAGCGGCCCGAGACCGTGGCGCGGCTCCTCGAAGCGCTCCTGGAACCGTCCGGGGCGTCGCCGCCCGGGCCGGCGGTGATAGGGTAGGGCTCCCGTCGGCCGAGGCAGTCCCCCCGTGAGCGAGTCTCCCGCGACCCAGCGGCCGGTGCTGCCGGCGGATCATCCCCGCCGGCGGGAGCTGAACAACGAGGTCCACGCGCGGCCGCCGGACGCCATGACGCCTCCGGTGCGCATCGCCTATCTCGTGCTGCTCTCCGAGCCGGGGCGCCGCGAGGCGGAGCGCGCGGAGCTCGCCGACCTGCTGCGGCGCTTCGACGGCCCGGCGCCGCCCGCCGGCGTGAATCACGTGAGCGCCGACCTCGGCGCCTTCCGCGTCACCTTCGAGCAGCACACGGAGTTCGTGCGCTACACCTTCCTGGTCGACGA
>JAZBPF010000457.1:0-3210 GCA_036351515.1 Pseudomonadales bacterium
AACTACCTGGCGCACCGCCTCGAGGAGGCCGGCTTCGACCTCGCCTACCCGACGCGGCGGGCGAGCCACGAGTTCATCCTCACCTTCGCGGCGCTCGAGAAGGCCTGCGGCGTGAACGCCATGGACCTCGCCAAGCGGCTCCTCGACTACGGCCACCACGCGCCGACGACCTACTTCCCGCTGCTCGTCCCCGAGTGCTGGCTCGTGGAGCCGACGGAGACGGAGACGAAGGAGGAGCTCGACGCCTTCGTGGACGTGCTCCGGCGCCTGCGCGAGGAGGCCGAGCGCGATCCGGAGCTGCTGCGCACGGCGCCGCACACGCTGCCCGTGCGGCGCCTCGACGACGTCCGCGCGGCGCGCCAGCTCGATCTCGTCTGGAAGCCCGCGGCCGCGGGCTGACGGAACGACGCGGTCAGCGTCGCCCCAGGGTCACCACGTTGCCGCCCCCGAGCTCCCGCTCGAGGGCGGCGCGTTCGGTGATCGGCAGGGAACAGCGCCCCGCCGTGCACACCCAGGCGGTGGTCACCGCCGGCTCCCCCTCGAACCAGGCGGGTCGCACCGCCTCGCCGCTCGCCGGCGGCAGCGCGAAGACGCTGCGCTCCGGATGGCGCCCGCTGCGGCTCGCCGCGGCCCAGGCCTCGGCCTCGGGGCCCGCGACCACCACCTGCGTCGGCGGTTCCTGCAGCAGCTCGAGGGCGTCGAGGAGGCCGCAGTGCGCGTGGGGCGCGCGCTCCATGGCGCCCGCGGCCCAGGCGAGGGTGCCCTCCGCCGCGGCGATCCAGTCCGCCCGGCCGAAGAGGTGCCCGAGGCGAATCAGGGCCCGGGCCGCCATGGCGTTGCCCGCCGGCACGGCCTCGTCCATGGCCGGCTTCGGGCGCAGGATCAGGGTCTCGGCGCCCGCCGCGGTCTGGAAGAAGCCCCCCTGCTCGGCGTCCCGGAAACGCTCCAGGAGCGCGTCCGCGAGCTCCGTGGCGAAGGCGGCGTCGACGTCCCGCCAGCGGACGGCGAGCAGTTCCAGCAGCCCCTCGAGCAGGGCCGCGTGGTCCTCGAGGAATCCCTCCGGGCCCAGCCGCCCCTCCGTGAGCACCGCGTGCAGGCGGCCCTCGCGGCACAGTCCGCCGCGGATCCGGTCCACGGCGCGCGCCGCCGCGTCCACCCAGGCGGGCTCCGCGAGCACGCGCCCCGCGCGGGCGAGGCCGCGGATCGCGAGCCCGTTCCAGGCCGTCAGGACCTTCTCGTCGCGGGCGGGGCGCTCGCGCGTCTCGCGCAGGGCCAGGAGCTTGTCGCGGGCGGAGGCGAGGAGTGCCGCGGCCTCCTCGGCGTCGAGGTCCAGGCGCTCCACCACCGCACGCCAGGCGTCCCGGCGATGGAGGATCCAGCGCCCCTCGAAGTTCGCCGGCTTGTCCACGCCGTAGAGCGTGGCGAACAGGCGGTATTCGTCCGCGGTGAGTGCTCGCTTCACCTGCTCCCGGTGCCAGGTGTAGAAGCGGCCCTCACCGCCCTCCGAGTCCGCGTCCAGGGACGCGTAGAAGGCGCCCTCCGGGGTCTCGAGCTCGCGCAGGAGCCAGCCCGCGGTGTCGCGCACGGCGGTCTCGAGGAGGGGGTCGGGGGAGATCGCGAGGGCGTCGGCGTAGAGCGCGAGGAGCGCACCGTTGTCGTAGAGCATCTTCTCGAAGTGCGGGACGATCCAGGCGCGGTCCGTCGCGTAGCGGCAGAAGCCGCCGCCGAGGTGGTCGAAGATCCCGCCCCGCGCCATGCGCGTCAGCGTGTGGAGCACCATCTCCAGGGCTTCGCCGTCGGTCTCGCCGCGGCGGCGCGAGCGCGCCCAGTGGCGCAGCAGCCGTTCGAGCTGGGCGGGCATGGGGAACTTCGGGGCCCGCCCGAAGCCGCCGTCGGTGCCGTCGTAGGCCTCGGCGAGCTCGGCCCGGGCGCGATCGAGGAGGCTCGTGGCGGGCAGGCCGCCGCTCGCGGCGGGGCCCGCGTTGAGGGCGTCCAGGATCTCCTGTAGCTTCTCGCCCTGCGCCGCGAGGTCCTCGCGCCGCTCCGACCACACCTCCGTCACCCGCGCCAGCAGGTCCCGGAACGCGGGCATGCCGTGGCGCGGCGTGGGCGGGAAGTAGGTGCCGCAGAAGAACGGACGCAGCGTGTGCGGATCCAGGAAGGCCGTCAGGGGCCAGCCTCCGGTCTGCTGCGTGAGGATCTGGTGCGCCGTCTGGTAGACGCGGTCGAGGTCCGGCCGCTCCTCGCGGTCGACCTTCACGTTCACGAACCCCCGGTTCATGAGCTCCGCGGTGTGCGGGTCCGCGAAGGATTCGTGGGCCATGACGTGGCACCAGTGGCAGGACGCATAGCCCACCGACAGGAGCACGGGGACGTCCCGTTCCCGGGCCTCGGCGAGGGCCGCCTCGTCCCAGGGCTGCCAGTGCACCGGGTTGTCCGCGTGCTGGCGCAGGTACGGGCTCGTGCACCGGTCGAGTCGGTTGCGCGCGCTCGCCTCCGGCATCGGATACCTCGCTGCGGGGACCGGGCCGGCATGATAACGCAGGCCCGCGGTCCCGCCCGCTCCGGAGGACGCTCGTGCAGACCCTGAAACTCAAGCCCCGCGAGGACCGGCGCCTGCGCCAGGGCCACGTGTGGATCTACTCCAACGAGGTGGACGTGGCGGCCACGCCCCTGAAGGGCTTCGAGCCCGGCGAGGAGGCGGTGCTCGTGAGCGACGCCGACAAGCCCCTCGGCCGCGTGCTCGTGAACCCCCACGCGCTCATCTGCGCCCGCCTCGTGAGCCGGGACGCGGCCGTGGGCCTCGACGGGGCGCTCCTCGAGGCGCGCCTGGCCGCGGCCCTCGCCCTGCGCGAGCGCTACTACGGCTCGAGCGGCTGCTATCGCCTGGTCTTCGGCGAGGGCGACGGTCTCTCCGGCATGGTCGTGGACCGCTTCGGCGACGTCTGCTCCGTGCAGCTTTCCACGGCCGGCATGGAACGGCGGAAGGATCTGGTGGTGGACGCCCTGCGTCGCGTCGTCGGTCCCCGGAGCATCGTCTTCAAGCACGACGCCGGCATGCGCGACATCGAGGGCCTCGAGAAGTACCTCGAGGTGGTCGGCGAGCCGCTCCCCGAACGGGTCGCCCTCGAGGAGAACGGCGTGCCCTTCGCGATCCCCCTCGCAGGCGGCCAGAAGACCGGGTGGTTCTACGATCACCGGGAGAACCGG
>JAZBPF010000458.1:0-3194 GCA_036351515.1 Pseudomonadales bacterium
GCCGGACGGCCGGCGCCTTCGTCGCGGCTGAAGCCGGCTCCCACAGAGGGGGGGGCGACGCGTCCTGTGTGAGCAAGCTTCAGCTGCGATTTCGCAGACGGCTGGCGCGTCCGTCGCGGCTGAAGCCGGCTCCCACAGTGGGGTGTCCACGCGTCCTGTGGGAGCAAGCTTCAGCTGCGATTTCGCAGGCGGCCGGCGCCTTCGTCGCGGCTGAAGCCGGCTCCCACAGTGGGGGTGTCGACGCCTTTTGTGGGAGCCAGCTTCAGCTGCGACTTCGCAGGCGGTCGGCGCGTTCGTCGCCGCTGAAGCCGGCTGCCACGAACGAACACGGCGCCGAGAGGCGCCGTGTCCGGAACTACGTGAAGGCCGGGAGGCCGTCACTTCATGGCCTTGCGCTCCTTGGTCTCGCGGATCACTTCCTCGGCCACGTTGTTCGGGCAGGGGGCGTAGTGCGAGAACTCCATGGAGAACTGGCCGCGACCGGAGGTCATGGTCCGCAGGTCGCCGATGTAGCCGAACATCTCCGAGAGCGGGCAGTCCGCCTTCACGCGCACGCCCGTCGGGCCCGGCTCCTGGGCCTTGATCATGCCGCGGCGGCGGTTCAGGTCGCCGATGACGTCGCCCACGTTGTCCTCGGGGGAGAACACGTCGACCTTCATGATCGGCTCGAGGAGCTGCGGGCCGGCCTTCGGCACGGTCTGCCGGTAGGCGGCCTTGGCGGCGATCTCGTAGGCGATGGCGGAGGAGTCCACCGGGTGGAACCCGCCGTCGCGCAGGATCACCTTCACGTCGAGCAGCGGGAAGCCGGCGAGCGTGCCTTCCTCCATGCTCACGCGGAAGCCCTTCTCCACCGCGGGCCAGAACTCCCGCGGCACGTTGCCGCCGGTGACCTGCGACTCGAAGACGTACCCGGAACCGGTCTCGCCCGGCTCGACGATGTAGTCGATCTTGGCGAACTGGCCGGAACCGCCGGTCTGCTTCTTGTGCGTGTAGCTGTCGTTGACGGACTTCGTGATCGTCTCGCGGTAGGCCACCTGCGGCTTGCCGACGGTGACCTCGACGCCGTGCGTGCGCTTGAGGATGTCCACCTTGATGTCCAGGTGGAGTTCGCCCATGCCCTTGATGATCGTCTCGCCGGACTCCTGGTCCGTCTCGACGCGGAAGGACGGGTCCTCGGCGATCATCTTCGAGAGCGCGACGCCGAGCTTGTCCATGGCCGCCTTGTCCTTCGGCGTGATGGCCACGGAGATCACCGGATCCGGGAACACCATGGGCTCGAGGGTGGCCGCGTTGTTCGGATCGCAGAGCGTGTGCCCGGTCTGGGTGTTCTTCATGCCGAGCAGGGCCACGATGTCGCCGGCCTGGGCGGACTCGCGCTCCTCGCGGGAGTTCGCGTGCATCTCCACGATCCGGCCGATGCGCTCGGTCTTGCCGGTGTAGGTGTTGAGGACGCTGTCGCCCTTCTTGATGCGCCCGGAGTACAGGCGCGTGAAGGTCAGGGCGCCGAAGCGGTCGTCCATGATCTTGAACGCGAGGGCGCGCAGGGGCTTGTCCGGGTCCACGATGGCGACGCCGCCCGTGGGGTTGCCCTCGAGGTCCATCTCCGGCTGCGGGTCGACTTCCGTCGGGTTCGGCAGGTAGTCGACGACGGCGTCGAGCACGTTCTGCACGCCCTTGTTCTTGAAGGACGAGCCGCAGAAGGTCGGGAACCAGTCGAGGTGGATCGTGCCCTTGCGGATGCAGCGCTTGAGGTCCTCGATGGAGGGCTCCTCACCGGACTCGAGGTAGGCCTCCATGAGGTCGTCGTCCTGCTCGAGGGCGGACTCGATGAGCTGCTCGCGGTACTCGGCGAGGAGGTCCTGCATGTCCTCGGGGCAGTCCTGCACCGTGTAGTTCTCGGGCAGGCCGGAGTCGTCCCACACGTAGGCCTTTCCGGTCAGCACGTCGACCACGCCCTTGAAGTCGTCCTCGGTGCCGATCGGCAGGGTCATGACGAGCGGACGGGCGGCCAGCACGTTCTTGATCTGCTCGACCACGCGGTAGAAGTCCGCGCCGATGCGGTCGAGCTTGTTCACGTAGATGATCCGCGCCACGCGCGAGTCGTTGGCGTAGCGCCAGTTCGTCTCGGACTGGGGCTCGACGCCGCCGGAGCCGCAGAAGACGCCGATGCCGCCGTCGAGGACCTTGAGGGAGCGGTAGACCTCGATCGTGAAGTCCACGTGTCCGGGCGTGTCGATGATGTTGAAGCGGTGATCCTTCCAGAAGCAGCTCGTGGCTGCGGACTGGATCGTGATTCCGCGCTCCTGCTCCTGCTCCATGAAGTCGGTCGTGGCGGCGCCGTCGTGCACCTCGCCGAGCTTGTGGATGCGCCCGGTGAGCTTGAGGATGCGCTCGGTCGTGGTGGTCTTGCCCGCGTCCACGTGGGCGAAGATCCCGATGTTGCGGTACAGCGACAGGTCGGCCATGGCTCGTCTCGACAGGGTCAGGAATCGGTGGTCTGGGAACGGGTCCGTGCCGGCTCGCGCGGCGTTCGGCGCGGCCGGTCCTCGTCGTTCGGTGTTCAGGGTCCCGGACCGGCGCTCCGCGCGGGCCCTTCGGGCTCCTGCGCCGGCGGTCAAGTCATTGACGCGAAAGGAAAATTACTACGGACCCGCCTTCAGCGCGGCGCAGTTTAGCATGATCGCCGGGACGGTGTCTGTGGGGGTCGGGCGGTGGGAGCGGGCTCCAGCCGCCTCGCTTCGGCCGTGCCTTCGCGGTGTCGCTGGCGTTCTCGTCGCGGCTGAAGCCGGCTCCCACAGGACGGTGTCGGCACGGCCTGTGGGAGCGTACTTCAGTAGCGACGAGCAGCGGTTCACGGCATCGGTCGCGGCCCGTGGGAGCGTACTTCCGTAGCGACCGTCGGCCGCTCAGGCGTCCCGCAGCGTTTCCAGCGCCTCCCAGTGCAGATCGCCGAAGACGCCGTTCGGATTCACGGGTTGAAGGCAGACGTGGCTCGCGCCGGCGTCGAAGTGCTCGCGGATGCGGGCCTTCACGGCCTCCGCGGTGCCCCAGGCGAAGGTCGTGTCGACGAAGCGGTCGCTGCCGGTGCCGGCGAGGTCGTCCTCCGTGAGGCCCATGCGCAGCCAGTTGTTCCGGTAGTTCGGCAGGCCGATGTAGATCTGCGCGATGCCCCGGGCGAGCTCCCGGGCCTTCGC
>JAZBPF010000459.1:0-2062 GCA_036351515.1 Pseudomonadales bacterium
CGCCACTGGTCCTTCGGCTTCAGCTGGATCACGGTCTCGAACATGGTCAGGGGCGCCGGATCCGTCGCCGTCTCCGCACGCCCCGCCTTGCCGAAGACCCGCTCCACCTCCGGCACGGTCGCGATGAGCCGATCCGTCTGCTGCAGCAGCTCCCGCGCCTCGCCGATGGAGAGCCCGGCGTAGGTCGTGGGCATGTACATCAGATCGCCCTCGTCGAGGGGCGGCAGGAACTCGCTGCCCATGCGCGAAAGGGGCAGGAGCCCGACGATCGCCAGCACGCCGGCCGCGGCCAGGATCGCCCCCGGCCGGCGCAGCGCGACCTCGAGCAGCGGCGCGTAGCCCCGGTGAAGGGCCCGGTTCACGGGATTCGCGTCCTCCCGGCGGACGCGGCCCCGCACGAACCAGCCGAGCAGGACCGGCACGAGGGTCACGGCGAGGACCGCGGCCGCGAGCATCGCCCAGGTCTTGGTGAAGGCGAGCGGCGCGAACAGGCGTCCCTCCTGCCCCTCGAGGGAGAACACCGGGACGAAGGACAGCGTGATGATCAGCAGCGAGAAGAACAGCGGCGGCCCGACCTCCTGGGCGGAGCGGGTCACCACCGCCCAGCGGTCCTCGCCCGGGTCGGCACGCTCGAGGTTCCGGTGCAGGTTCTCCACCAGCACGATGGCGCCGTCCACCATGGCGCCGACGGCCAGGGCGATGCCGCCGAGGGACATGATGTTCGCGTTCAGCCCCTGCAGCCGCATGAGCACGAAGGCGCCGAGGATGCCGAGGGGCAGACTCACGAGGATCACCAGCGACGAGCGCAGGTGGAGGAGGAAGGCCGCGCAGACGAGGGCCACGGCGGCGAACTCCTGGACCAGCTTCCCGCCGAGGTTCGCCACCGCGTCCCGGATCAGGCCCGAGCGATCGTAGGTGGGCACGATTTCCACGCCGTCGGGAAGTCCGGGGCGGAGCTCCTCGATGCGCTCCTTCACGCGGTCGATGGTGGCGGCCGCGTTCTCGCCGGAACGCATGACGACGATGGCGCCGACCACCTCGCCGCGGCCGTCGAGCTCGGCGAGGCCGCGGCGCATCTGCGGCCCCTCGCGCACCTCGGCGACGTCGCCGAGCGTGAGGGGCGTGCCGCCGGGCGCGCGCCCGAGCGGGACCGCGCGCAGCGCCTCCGCCCCATCGAGGTAGCCCGTGACGCGCACCATGTACTCCGCCTCGCCGAGTTCGAGCACGGAGGCGCCGGTTTCGCCGTTCGCCCGGCGGATCGCCTCGCGGAGATGGGCCAGGGGCAGGTCGTAGGCCTGCAGGCGCAGCGGGTCCACCACGACCTGGTACTGGCGCACCATGCCACCCACCGCCGCGACCTCGGCGACGCCGGGGACGGCCTGGAGCTCGTAGCGCAGGAAGTAGTCCTGCAGCGCACGCAGGTCCCCGAGGTCGTGCGTTCCGGAGCGGTCCACGAGCGCGTAGGAGTAGACCCAGCCCACGCCCGTGGCGTCGGGGCCGAGGGCCGGCTTCACGCCCTCGGGCAGGTCCGCACCGACCTGGGAGAGGTATTCGAGGACCCGCGAGCGCGCCCAGTAGAGGTCCGTCCCGTCCTCGAAGATCACGTAGACGTAGGAGTCCCCGAAGAAGGAATAGCCGCGGACCGTCACGGCGCCCGGGACGGAGAGCAGCGCCGTGGTGAGCGGGTAGGTGACCTGGTCCTCCACCAGCTGCGGCGCCTGGCCGGGCCAGGAGGTCTTCACGATCACCTGCACGTCCGAGAGGTCGGGGATCGCGTCCACGGGCGTCTCGCGCACCGCCCAGAGGCCGGCCACGAACAGGCCGACCGCGCCGACGGCGACCAGCAGCCGGTTGGCGATGCAGACCCGGATCAGCGCGGCGATCACGGGCCTTCACCCCGTCCGGGGCCACCGGGACGCGGGACCCCGGAATCGGCCCGGTCCCGCGTCGAAGGGGCAGCGTGATCCATCCCGGAGTGGTCCATCCCCCGATGTGCCGGACCAGAGTGATCCATCCCCGAGTGGTCCATCCCGGAGTGGTCCATCCCCCGGTGTGCCGGACC
>JAZBPF010000460.1:0-3992 GCA_036351515.1 Pseudomonadales bacterium
GGACGCCCTGTGCCTGCTCGACGCGGAGGCGCGGATCCTCTTCACCGGCGACACGCTCTACCCGGCGCCGCTCTACGCCCACGTGGGCGGTGCGGACTTCGACGCCTACCGGCAGAGTATGGCGCGCCTGGCCACGCTCGCGGACCGGGTGGACCTCCTCGCGACGGGCCACAACGAGCCGGTGCGCGGTGGGAATCGCCTCGTGGAGGTGCACGAGGCCTTCGAGGCCGTGGCGGCGGGAGCGCCGCCGGACGGGGAGCAGGACGGCGTGCGCCGCCACGACTTCGGCTGGTTCTCGCTGCTCACGGCGGCTCCGTGAACGTAGCGGAAGCGCTGCTGCACGTGGCGGTCCGCGCCGAGCTCGAGGCCGCGCGGGGCGGAGCGCACTACGTCCCCGCGGGCTTCGCCGACGAGGGCTTCGTCCACTGCTGCCGGCCGGGGCAGCTCGCGGGGGTCCTCGAGCGGTACTTTCGCGGGCGGGACGACCTCGTGCTCCTGGAGCTGGATCCGGCGGCGCTCGAGGCGCGGCTCGTGGAGGAGGACACCACGGGCCGCGGCGAGCGCTTCCCGCACCTCTACGGACCGGTGCCCTGGCGGGCCGTGCAGCGGGAATCGCCGCTGCCGCCCCCGGCCTGATTCCGCCGCGCCTCGGCGCGGCAGACGGCGCGCTGGATCAGCGGGCGGACCGTCACGAGGAAGATCCGGTAGGCCCCTTCCGCGAGCCAGCGCAGCGGCGGGAAGCGCAGGGCCTGCCCGAGGAACCGGAAGCCCGGATAGCGACGCCAGAGCGCCGCGAAGGCGTCGGCGCCGTCGCGCAGCGTCCCGTCGGCGTCGCGGACGTGGAAGCGACGCATGGCGGTGGCGCCGTCGAGATCGGGCGCCACCGCCTCTTCGGGCGCGAAGCCCGAGACGTCGCGGAACTCGACGGGCACGTGCGGCGTCATGCGCCGGTAGACGTCGATCTCCCGCCGGCAGAGGGGGCAGGCGCCGTCGTAGTACACGCAGAGCGGGGCTGCTTCGTGCTCGCTCATGCTTCGTCTCCCAGTAGCCAGGTGACGGCGGCGTCCCGGTCGGCGAAGACGCCGACGTTCTCGCCGCGCTCGCCCGTGTAGGCGCGGAACACCCGCGAGTAGCCGAAGAGCACCACCTCCGGGACCACGAGCGCCGAGCGGTAGTCCGGGGCGCCTTCGAACTCGCTCGCGTTCAGCGATCCGAGCGCACGCATCCCGTCGGCCGAGACGTGCTCCGCCTGCGTGGCGGAGAAGTCGTAGAGCTCGTGCCGGTCGTAGCGGTAGGCGGGATGACGCCAGACGGCGCGGAGGCAGCCCTCGATGGTCTCGTCGCTGGCCGTGCCCTCGAACTCGAAGCGGTTGAACGCCTCGCCGGGAATCCAGCAGACCCGGAGTCCGCCTGCCGTTGCCTCGATGCGGTCGGTCATCCCTGCCTTCCACCTGCGGTGTGCGACGGACGCGGATCGTCGCGGCGGGAGCCCGCCGGCCTTGGGTATGATCGCGCACCGTGACGGGCGAGCGGTGAAGCCCCTGTGAAGAGGCGGCCGGTCGAGCCTGCGCCTGGCGAGGAGGTTCCATGGCTGCGACGGAGTTCCACGGTGTCTTTCCCTACCTGGTGTCCCCGGTCGACGCCGACGGCGTGGTCCGGCGCGCGGTGCTCGCCCGGCTCTGCGAGGACCTGATCGCCGCGGGCGTCCACGGGCTGGCCCCCCTCGGCTCCACGGGGGAGTTCGCCTACCTCTCCTGGGCGCAGCGCCGCCGGATCGTGGAGGTGGTGCTGGAGGCTGCCGACGGCCGCGTGCCCGTGGTGGCGGGCGTCGCGGCGACCACCACCGCGGAGGCGGCGCACCAGACGCGCGAGTTCACGGTCATGGGCTGCGCCGGGATCCTCGCGATCCTCGAGTCTTACTTCCCCCTCGACGAGGACGCGGTGGAGGACTACTTCCGCGCGGTCGCCGCCGCCACGACGCTGCCCCTGGTCCTCTACACGAACCCGAACTTCCAGCGCTCGGACCTCTCCCTCGCCGTCATCGAGCGCCTCAGCCGGGTCGACAACGTGCGCTATCTGAAGGACGCGTCCACGAACACGGGCCGGCTCCTGTCCGTGCTCAACCGGGTGGGGGATCGCCTCTCGGTGTTCGCCGCCTCCGCGCACGTGCCCGCGGCAGTGCTGCTCCTCGGCGGCGTCGGCTGGATGGCGGGCCCCGCCTGCGTGGCGCCGGCGCAGAGCGTCGCCCTCTACGAAGCGGCCCGGGCCGGGGACTGGGCGCGCGCCATGGAACTCCAGCGGCCGCTCTGGGCCCTGAACGAGCTCTTCGCGCGCCAGGGCCTCGCCGCCTGCGTGAAGGGCGCCCTCGCGCTGCAGGGCTACGCCGTCGGCGATCCGGTCCCGCCCCAGCGCCCCCTGTCGCCGGCCCAGCGCGAGGAGCTGCGGGCGGTGCTCGCGTCCCTGGACGCGCTGCCGGCCTGATCCGTCATCCGGTCCGACCCAGGGCCCAGGTGGCGGCGTGCAGTCGCGCCGTCATCGCGCGTCGATCCCCGCTCTGTGCCAGCTCTTCCCAGGGCAGCGGGCGTCCGACGGTCACCCGGCAGGGGCGCGCGAACCGCCGTCGGGTCTCGCGGAGCAGCAGCGCCAGGCGCAGAGACCGGGAGTAGTGGCTGGCGACGTGGAAGAAGCGGCCGTTCTCGCCGTGGAAGAAGCAGGGCACGACCGTCGCCCGGCTCCGCGCCGCGAGCTTGGCCGTGGTCGTGGACCAGGGCAGGTCCGCGAGGGGGCCGAAGCCGAAGCGCGACCGGGTCGAGATCCCGCCGCCGGGAAACACGAGCAGCGGGATGCCGCGCCCGAGGGCCTCGAGCGCGAGCTGCCGCGAGCGCAGGTTCGTGGTGCGGGCGCGCGGGGTCTCCGTGAAGTCCACGGGCAGGAAGCGGGGCGCGAGCATCCGGTCCTGGCACAGGCGGGCGTGCAGGAGGATGCGGAAGTCGCCGCGGAGCGTGAGGGCGAGGCGACAGAGCACGAGTCCGTCGAGGATTCCGAAGGGGTGGTTCGCGATCAGCAGGAGCGGGCCCTGCGAAGGCAGGGCGGCCAGCGGCGTGCCGTCGACTTCGAGCTCGACGCCCGCCGCGGCGGGGGCGTCCTCGAAGAAGCGGTCGGCGTCGTCTCCTCCGCGGGCGCGCAGTTCCCGGTAGACGCGCTCCAGCGCCCCGCGGCCGCAGGCGCGCTCGAGCGCCGCGAGGCCGACGCGGCGCGGCCAGGGATCGTCCGGCTCGACGTAGGAGAGCGCCGGCTGCTCCCGCAGGTAGAAAGCGTGTACCGGGTCGAGGCCCGCAGCTGGAACGGCAGCGTGCATGGGGCGCAATGGTCCGTCCGGACCGTGTCGGACGCGTGACAGGGGAACCCCCGGCGCTTGACCGTCGCGGCGTCCGAGGCGTAAGCAGGGCCTCCCGATCGAGGGTGCAGAGGAAGCAGTCGACATGGCAGCACGCGAGGCGTACATCATCGACGGCGTCCGGTCCCCGCGGGGGCGCGGGAAGCCCGACGGCGGCCTGCACCGGGTCCATCCCCAGCGCGGCCTCGCGCAGGTGCTGAACCACCTCCGCGACCGGGTGGGCTTCGACGCCGCCGAGGTGGAGGACGTGATCATGGGCTGCGCCTCCCAGGTCGGTGACCACGCCATGGACATCGCCCGCATGGCCGTCCTCGACGCCGGCTGGCCCATCTCCGCGCCCGGAGTCACGCTCAACCGCTTCTGTGGTTCCGGCCAGCAGGCCGTGACCTTCGCCGCCATGGGCATCCTCGCCGGACACCAGGACGTGGTGATCGGCGGCGGCGTCGAGTGGATGTCGCGGCGCGCGCCGACCCACGTCGACGGCTTCTCCGCCAACAACCCGCATCTGCACGCGCAGTATCCGCAGGTGCCCCAGGGCATCTCCGCGGACCTGATCGCGACCCTCGAGGGCTTCTCCCGCGAGGACTGCGACGCC
>JAZBPF010000461.1:0-2356 GCA_036351515.1 Pseudomonadales bacterium
ACAGGGTCGTGCCCACTTCCTTCGGCCCCACGGGCACGCCGGGCAGCATCGTGGGCGGCCGCGCGAGGATCCAGGCCATGACGAGGAAGAGCACGAGCGTGAGGAGCCCGGGGACGATCCACACGCGCGGCGCGAGCCAGTCGCGTTCGCGCTGCACCTGCTCCGCGCCGAGGTTCAGCATCATCACCACGAACAGGAACAGGACCATGATCGCGCCGGCGTAGATCACCACCTGGAGCACGGCGGCGAAGGGCGCGCCGAGCAGGAAGAAGGCCACGGCCACGGCGAGGAGCGAGACCACGAGGCAGACGAGGGAGCGGGGCGCGTTCGTCCCCGTGATCACCAGCACCGTCGCGGCGACGGCGACGGCGGAGGCGAGGTAGAAGAGGGTCGTCTCCACGGGCGGCGGCTCAGGGCAGGAGGTCGCGGACGTCGACGGGCGGCGCCTCGCGCTCGGCCTCGCCCTTGTCCTTGCCGGCGATGGCCTTGCCGGCGACGGTCCAGAAGCTGTAGCCCGGATACTTGCCCGGGCCGTCGATGAGCAGGTGCTCCTTCTCGTAGACGAGGCTCTCGCGCTCGTACTCGCAGAGCTCGAAGTCCGGCGTCAGCTGGATCGCGTAGGTCGGGCACGCCTCCTCGCAGAGCCCGCAGAGGATGCAGCGCGCGTGGTTCACCCGGAAGTACTCCGGATACCAGCGTCCGTCCTCCGTCTCCGCCTTCTGCAGGGCGATGCAGTCCACGGGACAGGCGACGGCGCAGAGGTTGCACGCCACGCAGCGCTCCTCGCCGTCCGGATCGCGCGTGAGCACGATGCGGCCGCGGGCGCGCGGCGCGAGCCAGGGCATCTCCTCCGGGTAGGAGACCGTCTCCTGACGCCGCACGAGGTGCACGAGCACGGTCCAGAGCGTGCGCAGCTGGCTGATCACGGCATGCCCTCCCCCCGGGCGAGGACGATCGCCCCGGTCGCGAGCAGGTTCACGAGCGTCACGGGCAGCAGCACCTTCCAGCCGAGGCCCATGAGCTGGTCGTAGCGCGGCCGCGGCAGAGCCGCCCGCAGGAGGATGAAGCTGCACACGAGCAGGAAGCTCTTCGCCGCGAACCAGACGCCGCCGGGCAGGAAGTCGGGGCCGAGCCAGCCGCCGAGGAAGAGCACGGTCACCATGACCGACGTGAGGATCACCGAGAGGTACTCGCCGAGCATGATCAGCCCGAACTTCATGCCCGAGTACTCGGTGTGGAAGCCCGCGGCGAGCTCGTGCTCCGCCTCCGGCAGGTCGAAGGGCAGCCGGTGCGCCTCCGCCACGCCGGCGATGAAGAACACGACGAAGCCGGCGAACTGGGGCAGCAGGAACCAGCCGCCCTCCTGCGCCCGGACGATCTCCCCGAGGTCGAAGCTTCCCGCGTGGACCACCACGCCCATGAGCGAGAGGCCGAGGAACACCTCGTAGCTGATCAGCTGCGCGGCGCTGCGCAGGCCGCCGAGGAGCGCGTACTTGCTGTTCGAGGCGAGGCCCGCGAGGAGCACGCCGTAGACCCCGAGGGACGTCATGGCGACGAAGAAGAGCAGGCCCACGTTGATCTCGAGGATCGCGGCCCCGGCGGCCCAGGGCACGATCGCGAAGGCGAGGAGCATGGAGCCCGCGGCCGCCACCGGGGCCAGCACGAAGAGCACCCGGTCCGCGAAGGGCGGGATCCAGTCCTCCTTCGCGAACAGCTTGATCATGTCCGCCACGGCCTGGAGCACGCCCCAGGGGCCCACGCGGTTCGGCCCGGGGCGGTCCTGCAGGAAGCCGAGCAGCCGCCGCTCCCACCAGGTGAGGAGCGCCGCACCGAGCAGGGTCCCGACGAGGACCGGCAGGACGAGCGCGTAGGCGAGCACGGTCCCTTCCACGGTCAGCCCTCCGCCCCGGCCGCCGGACGGAGCGTCAGCGTCGTCGTCCCCGGCGGCGGCGCGCCGTCGATCCCGTGCGGATAGCCGACGTGGCCTCGCGCGAAGCCCGGATCCGTGCGCACGGCCAGGCGCAGGGGCCGGCACGCGCCCTGAAGCTCCACCGGATCACCCGCGGCCACGCCGAGCCGCGCCGCGTCCTCCGGATGGAGCACCAGCACCGGCGCCTCGGCGCGGGCGCGGATCGCCTCCGTGCGGGCCGCGAGCTCGTCGCTCGCGAACACGTCGTGCAGCGGCACCGCGCGCAGGCGTCCGGCGGCGGGATCGATCGTCGCCTCCTCCGGCTCCGGTGACGCCGCGGCCGGCACGGCCACGGCGCCGTCTCCGCGAAGCAGGCGGACGCCGGACGGACCGCCCCGGAGCGGTCCCGCGACCTCCTCCTGGAAGCGCGTGAGGGCGTTCACGGAG
>JAZBPF010000462.1:0-5092 GCA_036351515.1 Pseudomonadales bacterium
GACCATGCGCCGGAACTTCGGCAAGGGCGACGACGCCGCCCTCGCCCTCGATCCGGTGGCCCCCGGCGGGCCCGCGGCCATGGAGGACACGGCGCGCCCGGTGCCCGATCCCCTCGCGCTCGTCGCCGAGCAGCTCGCCGGCGCCCTCGGTCGCCTGCTCGACCTCGACGTGGTGGACCTCCGCCGCACGCCCCGTGGGGTCGAACTCGAGATCAACAGCCGCATGCTCTTCGAGACCGGGGACAGCGAACTGAATCCGGCCTACCGGACGCTCATGCAGCGCCTCGCGGACATTCTCGCGGAGCCCGGCTATCGCCTGAACGTCGAGGGCTTCACGGACGACGTTCCGATCACGAACGCGCGCTTCCCCTCGAACTGGGAGCTCTCCGCGGCGCGGGCCTCGGCGGTGGTGCGCCTTCTCGCCGAGCTCGGGGTGGACCCGGAGCACATGGCGGCGGTGGGCTACGGGCCGCACCGTCCCGTGGCCGACAACGGCACGGAGCTCGGGCGCGCACGCAACCGGCGCGTCGTGCTCGTGGTGCGCCTCGCGGCGGAGGAGGGCGGCACCGGGGAGGAACCGGGCGACGCGCCCACGATGCAGGCCGGCCCTCCGTCGCCGCAGCAGGGGACGGAAGTTGCCGTCGCAGAACGCCTGGAGATCGGACCATGACCATCTTTGCCATCGCGAACCAGAAGGGGGGCGTGGGCAAGACCACGACCGCCGTGAGCCTCGCGGGCCTCGCCGCGGAGCGGGGCGGCCGGCAGCTTCTCGTCGATCTGGACCCCCAGGGTTCCCTGACGAGCTACCTTCGGTGCGATCCGGAACGGAGCGAAGGAGGCGCCTATGGCCAGTTCTGCGCCGCGGCGGAGGGAAAGCCGGCGGACGTCGCCGGTGCGATCGTGTCCACGGCTGCGGGCCTGGACCTGCTGCCGGCCCATCCGGCGCTGGCGACTCTCGAGCGTCGCTTCGGCACCCGCCCGGGCATGGGACGGGTGCTCGCCGGGCTCCTCGCGGCCGTCCGGGACGACTATGCCCACGTCTGGATCGACTGCCCGCCGACGCTGGGACTGCTCATGATCAACGCCCTCGCGGTCTGCGAGCAGCTCGTGATCCCCGTGCAGACGGAGTTCCTCGCCCTGAAGGGTCTCGAGCGCATGCTCGCGAGCCTCGCCATGGTCGAACGCTCCCGCGGCGCGCCGGTGCCGCACCGCATCGTGCCCACGCTCTTCGACCGCCGGACCCGCGCTTCCCTCGACGCCCTGGACGCGTTGCACTTCCAGCATCGGAGCCGGATGACGGCGGAGCCGATTCCCGTGGACACGCGCTTCCGCGCCGCGAGCGAGGCGGGGGTGCCCCTTTCGCAGCTGGAGCCCGCGTCCCGTGGAGCGTACGGCTACCGCTGCCTGCTCGCGGATCTCCTCGGGGAGCCGTCTCCGCCGGCGCCGGTCCGCGCCGAGGAGGCGCTGCCCGCATGAGCCGCGGAGCCGACACCGCGCTCGCGGCCTACGTGAGCGAGCTGCTCGTCGAAACGGAGGGGGCCGCGGTGCCGGAGCCCCCCGCTCCGGCGATGGACGCCACCTCCGCGCAGCAGGCGGAGCCTTCGTCCGTCGCGCCGGCTCCGGCCCCCGTGCCTGCCGTGGGGCCCGATGCCCTCGCGGTCTGGCGTCTGCCGGTCCCCGGCGGCGTGGATCTCGCCCTCGACGCCGGCGCCGTGGACCGCGAGCTCGAGCCGTCCCCCGTGGACGCGAACGGGGCGGCGGGCATCCGCATCGGCACCGTCGCCGTCGAGGGCCGCTCCCTCCCGCTCGTGGATCCGGCGCGGCTCCTGCGGCCGGACGCTCCGGAGCCCACGCCTGCGCGCTGGCTGCTGTGCGCGGATCTCGGGCTGGTGTTGCGGGTGGACGCGACGGCGGAGCCGGCGGCCCTCGAGCGCGCCGCGGTGGTCTGGCGTGGGGCCGGCGGCGCACGCCCCTGGCTCGCGGGGACGGCGCCGACGGCGCGGTGCGCACTCATCGATCCCGACGGCCTCGCCGCGAGCCTCCCCTGAGGCGCCCGCGCGGCCGCGAACCGGCAAGGAGACGGACATGGACCAGATGATCGTCGAGGGAGATCCGCTGGCGGAGGTGGCGCCCCCGCCCCGGCGCCAGTGGGTGGTCTTCGGCCTCGGGGAGGAGCGCTTCGCCCTGCCCGTGCTCAACGTGCGCGAGGTGCTCAGCGAGTTCGAGATCGAGCTCGCCCCGAACGCGCCGTCCTTCGTGCTCGGACTCATCAACCTCCGGGGCGAGATCGTGACCGTCGTCGACGGCCACGCGCGTCTCGACGCGCCTCGGCCGGCCGCGCCCGGGGAGCCGCGAGTGGTCGTGGTCGAGGCCGGGGACGACGTCATCGGACTGCGCGTGGACACGGTGACCGAGGTGATGAACCTCTACGATTCGGAGGTCGGCCCGCCCCCCGCCGTGGGGGACGGCGAGCGCGCCCGCTACATCGACGGCGTGGTCGCCCGGAGCGACGGGCTCGTGTTCCTCCTCGACAGCCTCGAGCTCTGCCACGATCCCGCTGCCCAGGAGGAGGCGCTCGCCTTCTGAGGCGCGTCCCGGCACGCCAGCCCCGGCCCCGAGCACGGGACGTTTCAGGCGTAGTCGTCGACGTGCGGCGCGCCGTCGCCCGGTGCGGGGGGCGTGCGCCGACCCTGCGGAGCTCGTTGGCGCGGCGGGCGTTCCTCGCGCCGTTCCTCCCGCCGCGGCCAGCGCGGTGGCGGGATCGGCGCGGGCGGGCCGATGCGTTCCTCCGCGGTGTTCATCGGTTCGCCGCGATCCGGGTCTGTTCCGCGAGCCGGAGCACGTAGACCGCCTCCACCGCGGAGCCCCGGTCCGTGTAGCGCACGGACTCGCAGAGCCCGAGCACCATCCGCAGCCCGCGCCCGTAGAGCCTTCCCGCGTCGTCCTCGCCGGCGAGCGCCTTCGCGATCACCGCCTCGTGATCGAAGCCGGCGCCACTGTCGCGGATCGTGAGCTCGAAGCGGTAGCCCCGATCCACGGGCTTCGCCGCCAGGCTCAGGGAGATGGCACCGCGATCGATGCCGTCGAGACGGGACGCGCGCTCCGCGTAGTACTGGGCGAAGCCCTCCGGCGTGCACTTCAGTCCCGAGTCCAGGTGCAGGACGCCGTGCTCGAGGGCGTTGCTGTAGAGCTCGCCGAGTACCGTGAACAGCTCCTGCAGCTCCCTGCGCAGTCCGAGCATGTCCTGGAGCTGGGAGATGAGCATGGGCACAGGGTCGTGGCGGAGGGACGCGCCGGTGAAGTGCAGCGTGGTCGACCACTCGGCGCTCTCGCGGCCCTCCTCCGGCGCCGTGGTCGCCGTCGGTTCCGGCTCGCTGCGCCGACTCGTCCGGCAGATGAGTTCCACGGCGGTGATGTCGTCGTGGGGCACGCTGGTGCCGCGATGGGCGTTCGCGCAGGCGCGCAGCGAGTCGAGGAGCGTGTCCGCTCCGGTGGCGGCAGCGATCGCGAGCTCGACGCCGTCGTTGCCGAACTCCGCTTCACTCCGGTCCTTCAGTTCCGTCAGGCCGTCGCTGAAGAACAGGAGCCGCTGATTCGGTCCCACCGCCTGGATGTGCTCGCGCATGCGCCGGTCCGGCGAGGCGTCGATGCCGAGGGGCAGGTTGCGGGACTCGAAGGTGGCGAGGATCTCCCCACCCTCCGTGTCCACGAGCAGCACGTCCGGCATGCCCGCGTTGAGTACCTTGAGCACGCCCGTGTCCGGCTCGAAGGAGACCAGCGTGCAGGCCATGAACATCCCCGTGGGGAGGACCTCCGTGAGCTTGCGGTTCAGCTCTGCGGCGATGGCGTCGATGCCGAAGCCCTTGGCGGTCATGGCGTGGAACACGTAGACGGCGGGCGGTGCGGCGACCGCGGCCATGAGGCCGTGCCCCGTGGAGTCACCGAGCATCACGTGCAGCGTCTTCGACGGGGTCTCGCCCACGAGCACGAGGTCGCCGCTGAAGGTCTCCGCGGGCACGCTCCAGGTGTTCACGAGCTCGCTGTCGACGTTGTCGCGGCCGATGATCCGGTCGTGGATGTCCCGGGCCAGTTCCTGCTGCGTCTGGATCTGCTGGTAGAGGGCGATCAGGTCCTCGTGCTGCTGCCGCGAGCGGTCGTAGAGCTCGCGCAGCTGACGCTCCGTGGCACGCTGGCGCGTGATGTCCAGGCCGACGGCGATGACCGAGTCGACGGCCCCGTCCTCGTCGAACTGCGGGATGAGCGTCACGTCGACGACGTGGGCGCCGTCCACGGCCTCGATCCGGTGCTCGTCGATGCGCCCGACACGCTCGCGCACGACCTGCAGCCAGGTCGCCTGCAGCTCGCGCCCCAGTTCCTCGCCGAAGAGCTCGAGGTCGCTGCGGCCGACCACGTCGTCGATGCCGCGGCCGATGAGATCCGCGAGAATCTGATTGGCGAGCACGTAGCGTCCGCCGCGGTCGCGCACGGACACGATGACGTGCGCTTGCTCGATGACCTTCGCGTACCAGCCGTAGCGGCGCTCGTGCGTCCGATCGTCCGTGACGTCCCGCTGGATCGCGAGCCAGTGCGTGAGGGAACCTTCCGTGTCCCGCAGCGGCGAGATGGTCCACTCCATCTCGAAGGGGGACCCGTCTCGGCGGTAGTTGACCGTGTGGTAGCTGCCGCCGCTGCCCGACTCCAGATCGGCGCGGAGCCGGTCGAGCACGGCCGGGTCGGTCTCGGGTCCCTGCATGAGGGACGGGCTGCGGCCGAGCACCTCGTGCGCGGCGTAGCCGGAGATGCGCGAGAAGCCCGGGTTCACGAACTCGATGGGCGAGCCGGGGACGGCACGACAGATCATCACGCCGTCCTCGACCTGGCCGAGGGCGCGCTCGAGGAGCCCCGCGAGTCGCTCCGGAACCCGGTTCGTGCTCGCGGTCGCCGAGGTCACCCGGCCTACTCCAGGTGGAACAGATCGCCGAAGCGGGCGATCTCCACCACCCGGCGGATCTCGGGCACGTCCGAGACCTGCAGGCGGATGTTCCCCTGGTCCCCGCCGACGTGCTCGCGCAGCATGAGCAGCATGCCCAGC
>JAZBPF010000463.1:0-10047 GCA_036351515.1 Pseudomonadales bacterium
CGGCACGGTCGCGCTCGTCTGGGGTGTGGGCGGCTTCACCCTGCTCCTCGCCTTCGCCGTCTGGCGCCTCGCCCAGCTCGCCGCCGCCAGCCTCGCCTTCGACTGGAACGCCGCGCACTGGGCCCTGTTCGCGGGCAACCTCCTCTTCATGGCCTGGGTGGAGGGCTATCGCGGCTTCCAGCAGAGCTATTCGCCGCGGCTGGCGGCGCGGGCGCACCATCTCTACCGTCACGCCACGGCGCTGCAGACCCTGCTCGCGCCCCTGGTGTGCATGGGCTTCCTGCACGCGCCGCGGCGCCGGGTGATCTCCGCCTTCGCCCTCACCGCAGGCGTCGTCGCCATCGTCCTCGTCTACCGTGCGTTGCCGCAGCCCTGGCGCGGGATCCTCGATGCCGGCGTGGTGGTCGGCCTGCTCTGGGGCCTGGTGGCGACGCTGCTCCACGTGGGGCGCAGTCTCCGCGAAGGCCCCTCGGTCGATCCCGAGTTCCGCTGATCCTCAGCTGCGCTCCGGAGCGGCGAGCAGGTCCTCGAGGAAGAACGCGGAGAGGGCCGCCCGCCCCGAGAGGCCGCCCTTCCGGTAGACGGCCCGGGCCTGCTCGCGCGTCGTGCGTTCGCTGGTCTCCCGCAGCGCGGCGATCTCCTGGAGGCTGAGGCCCTTCAGCAGGAGCAGCCCGACCTCCCCCTCCGCCCGCGTCAGGCCCCAGTCGGCGAACTGGCGCTCGATGGCTTCCGCCAGACCCTTCACCAGGGCCTCGTTCTCCCGCCGCCAGCGGTCTGCCTGCGCGCGGGTGTGCGTGAGATCCGCGTCGAGGCGCACCAGCGCGGCGCGCACGCGCGTGTAGCGTCGCCAGCCGAGGGCGGCGCCCACGCAGGCCAGGCACAGCACCGCGGCCTCGAAGGCGATGTGCCCCCAGCCCGCGCCCTCGCCGTAGTCCGAGACCACGTCGGCCCCGATCAGCAGCGCGATCGTTCCGAAGAGCGCAGCGCGCAGGAGCGCGCCGTTCGGACCCTCGAAGGCCTCCGGTTCCCGTACGTCGTCCGACATAGGCGCCTCCAGGCCCCGTCTTCCGTGGTGGCACAGGTCGTCCGGCGGATTCGCAGGGAGTCCCGGTGGGGCAGGGTGCTCCCACGGCGATCCGCCACACAGGGAGTATCCGTCGATGCAAGCATCCGATGCGACCACACCGCCCCGGAAGGCCGCACCCTCCCGGGAGAAGGAGACCACGGTCCGGGTCTGGGACCCGCTGATCCGCTTCGGACACTGGGGCCTGGCCACGGCCTTCGCCGTCGCCTGGCTCACGGGGGAGGAATGGGAGGACGTCCACGTCCTCGCCGGCTATGCGGTCGCCGCGATCGTGGTGATCCGCATCGGCTGGGGGCTCGTCGGTCCGCGCACGGCCCGCTTCGCGAGCTTCGTGCGGGGCCCCGGGGCCGTCCTCGCGTACCTGCGGGGTCTGCTGCGCGGGAACGCGCGCCGCTATCTCGGCCACAACCCGGCCGGCGCGGCCATGGTCCTGGCCCTGCTCCTCTCCCTCTCCGGGACCGTGGGTACGGGCATGGCCCTTCTCGCCGTGGAGGAAGGCGAGGGGCCCCTGGCCGGCATCGTCGCCACCGCGGACGGCGGGGCGCACGAGGCGGGCGAGGAACTCCTGGAGGAGGCGCACGAGCTCCTCGCGAACGGCACCCTCGCCCTGGTGCTCGTGCACGTCCTCGGCGTCCTCGTCTCGGGCTTCGCCCATCGCGAGAACCTCGTGCGGGCCATGATCACGGGGCGCAAGCGTGCGGAGTGAGAACCGTTCCCGCTCCGGCTGCCGCCGCCCGCTTCCACGGGGCTTGAGGCAGGTCATGGAGCCGCCGGCGCGAGATCGGGATGCTGGAGGGGTTTCCGCCGAGCTTCCTGCCACCGGAGGTGACCGTGATCCCCGGATCCTGTCCGTGAGCCCGTTCGTCCGGCGCCTCGCGCCGCGGCCGCAGCTGCTGTACCTGGCCCTGCTGCTGTTCCCGCTTCCGCTGCCGGCGCGCGCCGCGGACGCCTGCATCGACCTCCCCGCCGCGGTCCGCTCGGCCCTCGCCGTGGATCCCGGGCGCAGGGTGGTCGAGGCCGGGTACCGCTATGCCGACCGCATCGAGGCGGACGGTTCGCACTGGACCTCCGGCAATCCCACCGTCTACGGCAGCTGGATCAGCGACGCCCCGCTCGACGATCTCGGCCTCCGGGAGTACGAGGGCGGCTTCAATCTCCCCTTCCGCTATCCCGGCGAGAAGCGGGCGCTCGCGGAGGAAGGGGATGCGGCGCAGCGTTCGGCGGTGCTCGCGGACGAGGCCCGGACCCTGGTGGTCGCGGGAGCCGTGCGCGAGGCCTGGTGGGACGTGGCGGACGCGCGCGTCGCCCTGGAGCGGGCCGAGCACGAGGTCGATCATCTCGGCGAGATCGATCGCCTGGTGGCAGCACGGGTGGCCCGGGGCGACGCGGCGCCCATGGATCGGGACCTGACCGCCCTCGAGCTCGAGGCGGCGCGGGAGGAAGCCGCCCGGGCGCGTGGCGAGCTGGCCGCGACCCGGCGGGCCTGGCAGCTGCTGACCGGCTGTGGCGACGCGCCGCCGGCGGAGCCCGAGCTGCCGGCGGCCGCCGCTTCGGAGGAAGGGCTCGCGCATCCGGCCCTCGGCCTCGCGGAGACCCGTCGCGACGAGGCGCAGGCCCGCCTCGCGGCCGCCGAGGCCCGGCCCGGCAATCCTCCCTCCCTCGGCATGCTGGTGCGGCGCGAGCGCGGCGGTCCCGGGTCGCCCTGGATCGACGCGGTCGGTGTGAGCCTGACGGTGCCGGTCGGCCGCTCCGGCTATCGCGAGCGCGCCCGCGGCGACGCGGAGCGGGCCTTCGCCGAGGCCGACGCCGCGGTCGCGCAGCTCGCGCGTGACCTGGCGCGGGAGCGGTCCGCCGCCCGCGAGCGCCTGGAGGCCGCCCGCGCCGCCCGCGTCGCCGCCCGGGCGCGCCGGGACCATGCGGAGCGTGCCCTCGTGCGCGCGCACCGGGCCCACGAAGCGGGCGAGTGGACCACCCTCGATCTGCTGCGGGTCGAGGGTACCGCCGCCGAGGCCCGGCTCGCCGCGCAGCAGGCGCACACGGCCGTCGGCCGCGCCGTCTCCCGACTCAACCAGCTCGCCGGAGAACTCCCCCGATGACCCGAAGGATGCTGCTCGCGGGCTTCGCGATCCTGTGCCTCGCTTCCGGCGTGCATGCCGCGCCGATCTCCCTGACTCCCGAGGAGGCCCGACGGCTCGGCGTCGAGACGGTGCCCGTGCGGGTCGCGTCGCGCATCGTCGTGCCGGATCAGCCGGGCATGGTGCGGGTCCCCAACGACCGCGTCCGGGTGATCGCCGCTCCGGCGGACGGCGTGCTCACGCGCCTCTGGGTGGCCGAGGGCCAGACCGTGGTCGCGGGCGACCGGCTCGCCGAGCTCCGGGGGTCGGCCGTGTCGGCCCTCGAGGCGGACTTCCGGGACGCCGCCGGGGAACACGCCCTCGCCGTGGCCGAGCGGGACCGTGCGGGAGGGCTGGTGGAGGACGGCGTGCTGCCGCCGCGCGCGCTCGCCGAAGCGGAGGTGCGCGTGCAGCACGCGGCGGGGATGCTGGAGGGCGCCCGAGCGGCACTGCGCGCCGCCGGTGTCGGGGCCGACCGCCTCGACGCCCTGGCCGCCGGCGCGGCCCCCGGTGCCTCCCTGGTGCTCCGGGCGGAAGACGCCGGCGCCGTGCTTCGCCAGTACGCGGTGCCGGGCCAGCGCCTGGACGCCGGTGCCCCGCTCCTGGAGCTGGGTCGCCTGGACCGGCTCTGGGTCGAGGTGCACGTGCCCCTGGACCGGATCCGCGGCTTCGCGCCGGGCGCCACCGCCCGGGTCCACGGCGCGCCGGGTGACCTGCTCACGGGGGAGGTGCGCGATCTCGGCCGTCGCGTCCACGAGGCGGATCGCGGCCTGCTCGTGCGCGTCGTCGTCGACGACCCCGAGGGACGTCTCATTCCCGGCCAGCCGGTGCAGGTGGACCTGGAGCGACCGGCACCGGACGGCGCCTTCGAGGTGCCCGCCTCGGCGCTCGTCATGTTCGGTGCCGAGGGCTCGGTGTTCCTGCGACGGGACGAGGGCTTCGAGCGCGTCCCGGTCGAGGTCGTGGCGCAGCGCGAGGACGCCCTGGTCGTGCGCGGAGCGCTGTCCGCCGGTGCGGCCATCGCGTTCCGCGGCACCGCGGGGCTCAAGGCGCTCGCGGACCGGGGAGGAGAGGGCTGATGCTCGAGGCCCTCACGCGTTTCGCGCTTTCCCAGCGCATCCTCGTGCTCCTCGGCGTGGTGCTGCTCGCCGGGGGCGGTTGGTACGCCTTCCGCACCACGCCCGTGGACGCCTTCCCGGACGTCTCCGTGCCCCAGGTGAAGGTGATCCTGAAGGCCCCGGGCATGACCCCGGAGGAGGTGGAGCGTCGCATCACCGCGCCCGTCGAGGTGGAGATGCTCGGCATCCCGCGGCAGAAGATGCTGCGCTCCGTGGCGAAGTACGCGCTCACGGACATCACCATCGACTTCGAGGAGGGCACGGACATCTACTGGGCCCGGCAGCAGGTGACGGAGCGCCTCTCCGGCATCCGCGACGCCCTGCCCGCCGGCGTGAGCGGCGGCATCGCGCCCCTGACGACGCCCCTCGGCGAGATGTTCATGTTCACCATCGAGGGGGGCGATCTCTCGCTCATGGAGCGGCGCACGCTCCTGGACTGGGTGATCCGGCTGGCCCTGCGCACGGTGCCCGGCGTGGCGGACGTGAATGCCCTCGGCGGCCTCGCGAAGACCTGGGAGGTGGCGCCGGATCCGGTGCGCATGGCGAGCCGCGGCGTGACCCTCGCGGAGCTCGTGGACGCGCTCGCCCGCAACAACCGCGACGACGGCGCCGGCCGCCTGGTGGAGGGAGAGGAAACGCTCCTCGTGCGCAGCACCGGCGCCGTGCGCGACCTCGACGACGTGCGGGGCATCGTCGTCGTGTCCGATCCGCAGGAACCGGTGCGCGTGGCGGACGTCGCCGACGTGCGGATCGGCGCGCTCACGCGCTACGGCGCCGTCACCCGCGACGGCGAGGGCGAGGCCGTGGAGGGTCTCGTGCTGGGTCTGCGTGGGGCGAACGCCCGCATGGTGGTCGACGGCGTCCGGGCCCGGCTCGCGGAGCTCGAGCAGACCCTCCCGGAGGGCGTCACGGTCGACGTCTTCTACGATCGCGGCGAGCTCGTTTCCCGTGCGGTGGGCACGGTCGCGAGCGCGCTCGGCGAGGCGGTCGTGCTCGTGCTCCTGCTGCTGGTGGCGTTCCTCGGAAATCTGCGCGCCGCGCTCACGGTCGCTCTGGTGCTCCCCCTGGCGGCGCTCTCCACCTTCGTGCTCATGCGCGCCTTCGATCTCTCCGCGAACCTCATGTCCCTGGGCGGTCTCGCCATCGCCATCGGCATGCTCGTGGACACGGCGGTCGTGGTCGTCGAGAACGTCGTCGCCGAGCTCGGCCGGCCCCGGAAGGCGTCGCTGCCCCGGCTCCACCTCGTCTACCGGGCGACCCGGGAGATCGCGCTGCCCCTCACCTCGGGCATCGGCATCATCATCATCGTGTTCCTGCCCCTGCTCACGCTGGAAGGCCTCGAGGGCAAGCTGTTCGCGCCGGTGGCCGCGACGATCGTCTTCGCTCTCGGCGGTTCCCTGTTGCTCTCGCTCACGGTCATCCCCGTCCTCGCGTCCTTCCTCCTCGGTCACGTCTCCCACCAGGAGTCCTGGCTCGTGCGCCGGTTGGAGGCCGGCTACCGCCCGCTCCTGGACGCGGCCCTGCGCCGGGGCGGGGTCGTGGTGGGTTTCGCCCTGGCCCTGCTCGTGCTCGCCGCGGGCGCCTTCACCCAGGTGGGCAAGACCTTCATGCCGACCATGGACGAGGGCGATCTCATCGTGCAGCTCGAGAAACTGCCTTCCATCGATCTCGACACGTCCATCGAGACGGACCTGCGCGTGCAGCGGGCCCTGCTCGAGCTCCCGGAGGTGCGCGGAGCGGTGGCGCGCGTGGGCTCCGACGAGCTCGGCCTCGATCCCATGGGGCTGAACCAGACGGACACCTTCCTGCGCCTCGCGCCTCGCGAGGAGTGGACGGTGCCCGACAAGGACGCGCTCGTGGAGCAGCTCCGCGTGCGGCTGGAGCAGTTCCCGGGCATCGAGTACACCTTCACGCAGCCGATCCAGATGCGGGTGGACGAGATGCTGACGGGCGTGCGCGGCGACCTCGCGGTCAAGGTGTTCGGGGAGGACCCCGAGATCCTCGCGGACCTCGCCGCGCGTCTGGTCGCGCTGCTCGAGACCCTCGACGGGGCCACGGACGTCTACACGCCCCGCAACGCCGGCGTGCAGTACCTCGAGCTCGACCCGGACCGGCTCCAGCTGGGCCGCTACGGCCTCGACGTCGCGGGGATGCAGCAGGCGCTCCGGGCCCGCATCGAGGGTCAGGAAGTGGCGACGATCTACGAGGGTACGCGCCGGATCCCCATGGTCGTCCGTGGGGATGGTGCCAGCCAGTCCACTTCCGCCTACCTGGACGATCCGGTCACCCTGGAGGACGGCGCCGAGACGCGTGTCTCGCGCCTGGTGACGCCACAGCGGGTCGAGGGCCCCGTCGCCGTCAACCGGGAACTCGGCCGGCGCATGGCCGTGGTCATCGCCAATGTCACGGACCGTGACCTCGTGGGCTTCGTCGAGGAGGCGCGGGCCCGGGTGGCCGAGGAGATCGACCTGCCCACGGGCGTCTCCCTCGCCTGGGGCGGGGAGTTCGAGAACCAGCAGCGCGCCGCGGCGCGCCTCTCGCTCGTGGTGCCGCTCGCCATCGGGCTGATCTTCCTGGTGCTGTTCATGACCTTCGGTTCCGTGCGCCAGGCGGTGCTCGTGCTGACGAACGTGCCCTTCGCCCTGGTCGGTGGAGTCTTCGCCCTGTTGCTCACGGGACAGTATCTCTCCGTACCGGCATCCGTGGGCTTCATCGCCCTGCTCGGGATCGCCGTGCTCAACGGCGTCGTGCTCGTGAGCTACTACAACGACCTGCGGGCCACGGGGATGCCGCTGGACGAGGTCGTGCGCCACGGCGCCCTCCGGCGCCTGCGACCGGTCATGATGACCGCCACGATCGCGGCCTTCGGTCTGGTGCCGCTGCTGTTCGCCACGGGGCCCGGTTCGGAAATCCAGCGTCCCCTCGCCATCGTGGTGATCGGTGGTCTGGTCACCTCCACGGCGTTGACGCTGCTGCTGCTCCCGCTCCTCTACCGCCGCTTCGGGGAGACCGCATGACGGACCACGAGAAGCTCACGCTCGTCGCGCCTCCGGCGCTCGAGGACGCGCTGCTGGAGGCACTACTCGAGCATCCGGCCACCGAATCCTTCAGTTCCTCGCCGGGGCGGGGCCACGGTGCACACCCCGACCGCATGACCCTGGCCGAGCAGGTCTCCGGCTGGCGGCGCGAGATCCGGGTGGAGGTGCTCCTGCGGCGCGAGGATCGGGACGGACTCCTCGCGACGCTGCGCGAACGCTTCGCCACGGATTCCGTACGATGGTGGGCGGTCCCGGTCGTCGACCGGGGCAGTCTCGCACCGGAGCGCGACCGATCGGCGGTCCTCGAGGACGATGGAGGGCCCGGCGGATCGTGACGCCGTCCCAGAGTCGGGAGATGCGTGCATGGAACGGGTAGTCCGGCTGGATGCGCTCTGCATCGACGACGTCCCTCGCGTGGGCGGCAAGAACGCCGCGCTCGGGGAGCTGCACGGAATCCTCGCCGCCGAGGGCCTGCGCGTCCCCGGCGGCTTCGCGGTCACCGCCGAGGCCTACCGCGAGGTGCTCCGCCACGCGGGCCTCGAGCCGCGACTGCGCGAGGCCCTCGAGGGTCTCGATCCCGACGATCCGGACGAGGTGGCGGACCGCGCGCGCCGGTGCCGTGATCTCGTGCGCGAGGCGGCCTGGCCCGAGGCTCTGACGGAGGCGGTGCGTGCGGCCTACGGCGCGCTCGAGGCGGAGCGCGGCGCCGGCGTGCCCGTGGCCGTGCGCAGCTCCGCCACCGCCGAGGACCTGCCGGAGGCGAGCTTCGCCGGCCAGCACGACAGCTTCCTGAACGTCACCGGCGCCGACGGCGTGGTCGAGGCGGTGCGCGCGTGCATGGCGAGCCTCTTCAACGCCCGGGCGATCCGCTACCGGGAGAACAACGGCTTCGACCACTTCGCCGTGGCGCTCTCCGTGGGGGTCATGCAGATGATCCGCTCGGACCTCGCGGCGAGCGGCGTGGCCTTCTCCGTGGACACGGAGAGCGGCTTCCCGGACGTGGTGTTCGTGACCTCCGCCTACGGCCTCGGCGAGGCCATCGTCCAGGGCGACGTGGATCCGGACGAGTTCTACGTCCACAAGCCCACCTTCGAGGCGGGCCACCGACGCGTCCTCCGGCGGCGCCTCGGCGCCAAGGCGAGCAGGATCGTCTGGAAGGACGCGCACGCGGCGGGGGTGCGCAGCGTCGCCGTGCCCGAGGCCGAGCGGGCGCGTTTCTCCATCGACGACGAGGTCGTGTTCACGGTCGCGGACGCGGTGATCCGCATCGAGCGCCACTTCTCGACGCGCGCGGGCCATCCGGTGCCCATGGACGTGGAATGGGCCGTGGACGGCCGCGACGGCGAGGTCTACGTGGTGCAGGCCCGGCCCGAGACCGTGGTTTCCCAGCGCCGGGCGGGCGTGCTCCGGGAGGACCGGCTCCTCGAGCGCTCCGCGGTGCGCGTCTCGGGCCGCGCCGTGGGCCACCAGATCGCCACCGGGCCCGTGCGCGTGGTGCGCAGCGCCGACGACCTGCGCCAGTTCCGCGACGGCGAGGTGCTCGTGGCGGAGATGACGAGCCCCGACTGGGGCACGGTCCTGCGCCGCGCCGCGGCCCTCGTGACGGACCGGGGCGGGCGCACCTGCCACGCGGCCATCGTGGCGCGGGAGCTCGACGTGCCCGCCATCGTCGGCTGCGGGGACGCGACCACGACCCTCGCCACCGGCGAGGCGGTGACCGTCTCCTGCGCCGAGGGCGAGGTGGGCCGGGTCTACGCCGGGGCGCTCGCCTTCGAGCGCGAGGAGCACGACCTCGGCGAGCTCGCGCGCCCGCGCACGAAGATGATGGTGAACGTCGGCAATCCGGACGTGGCCTTCAAGACCGCCATGCTCCCGAGCGACGGCGTCGGTCTCGCGCGCCTCGAGTTCATCGTCACCGACGCCGTGAAGCTCCATCCCATGGCGGCGGTCCATCCGGAGCGTCTGGACCCGCAGACCCGGGCGGAGATCGAGCGCCTGACGCGGACCGACCCGACGCCGGCGGACTTCTTCGTGCGCACCCTCGCCGAGGGGGTCGGCACCATCGCCGCGGCCTTCCATCCGCGGCCCGTGGTCGTGCGCCTCTCGGACTTCAAGAGCAACGAGTACGCGGAGCTGCTCGGTGGGGCGCCCTTCGAACCCGAGGAGGCGAACCCCATGCTCGGTTTCCGGGGCGCGTCGCGCTACGCCCACGACGCCTACCGGGAGGGCTTCGCGCTGGAGTGCCGGGCCCTGAAGGAGGTCCGCGAGGGCATGGGCCTCGACAACGTCCGGATCATGATCCCCTTCTGCCGACGCGTGGTGGAGGCGAAGGCGGTGCTCGCGGAGCTGGAGAAGCACGGCCTCGTGCGCGGCGAGCACGGCCTCGAGGTCTACGTCATGTGCGAGATCCCGAACAACGTCCTCGAGATCGACGCCTTCTCCGAGCTCTTCGACGGCTTCTCCATCGGCTCCAACGACCTCACGCAGCTGACCCTCGGCGTGGACCGCGACTCGGATCTCGTCGCCTTCGACTTCGACGAGCGGGACCCGGGCGTGCTGCGGATGCTCGCCATGGCCGTGGAGGGCGCGAAGCGCAACGGCCGGCACGTGAGCATCTGCGGCCAGGCGCCCTCGGACTGGCCCGAGGTGGCCGAGTTCCTCGTGCGTCGGGGCATCGACGCCATCAGCCTGAA
>JAZBPF010000464.1:0-5424 GCA_036351515.1 Pseudomonadales bacterium
CCGACGGAGTCGGCGATCCCGGGCCGGGCTTCGCGCACTGCGTGCGCTTCCCACGGGGGGCGCGATCGTGAGATGGGCGGTCGGGCACTGCAGGTGCCTCTCGCAGCGCCCGTGGGAAGCCGACGGAGTCGGCGATTCCACGACGGGCTTCGCGCACGGCGTGCGCTTCCCACGGGGGGCGCCATCCTGAGATGGGCGGTCAGGCACTGCAGGCGCCACTCGCAGCGCCCGTGGGAAGCCGACGGAGTCGGCGATTCCACGACGGGCTTCGCGCACGGCGTGCGCTTCCCACGGGGGGCGCCATCCTGCGATGGGCGGTCGGGCACTGCAGGCGCTTCTCGCAGCGCCCGTGGGAAGCCGACGGTGTCGGCGATTCCCGGCCAGGCTTCGCGCACTGCGTGCGCTTCCCACGGGGGGCGCGATCCTGCGGTGGGCGGTCGGGCACTGCAGGTGCCTCTCGCAGCGCCCGTGGGAAGCCGACGGAGTCGGCGATTCCCGGCCGGGCTTCGCGCACTGCGTGCGCTTCCCACGGGAATGCGAGGCGTCAGTCGGGGGCGAGGAGTTCTACGAGGTCTTCGAGGCTTTCCTCGACCGTGCGCGCCGAGGTGTCGAGGCGCCGGGCCTCGGGCCAGGGCACGAACTCCCGGGCCACGACCTCCTCCCAGGTGGGGAGCCGCAGCCCCGGCACCTCCGCGAGCCGGTGCTCGACCCGCTGCCGGTGCTCCGCCGGATCGCTGCAGTGCACCTCGATCTCGCGGAGCTGCGCCTGCGCGTCGCGGGAAGCCTCGCGGAACCCGTCCCGGGTCACCGGGAGCGGGTTCACCGCGTCGACCACCACGTCTCGACCATCGGCGAGGTTGTCCCGGGCGACGGCGGCCGCCACGAGATAGCCCTCGGGACCGACGAAGGTCCCGCCGGCGTCCCGGATGGCCTGCTCGATCGTGTCCACGCGCAGCCAGACGGCGCCGAGGCGGGCCGCCAGCGCCCGCGCGAGGGTCGACTTGCCGCAGCCGGGCAGTCCGCCCAGTACGTGGAGCACGGGGGTGCGCACGAGACTTCAGGCGCCGTCGCCGCGGGAGCGGTGCGAAGGGTCGTCGCGCCGGGCTCCAGCGCCTTCTTCGCCGGGCACGTCCCCGACGGGCACGTCCCGGAGGTAGGCGTCGGCCTCCTCCCAGTCGAAGGGGGTTCCGGTGCGCATGCCCGCGGCCGTGTCGCGGAGGTTCTTCAGGTACCGGCGCTTCTTCTCGTCGTAGTAGCGCCGGACGGGATCGTCCTGGTCGGCCATGACGGCCTCCTCTGGCTGGATGCCCGTGCGCGAGGGCGGGCCCGGTGGCCATGCTCCGGCACGGCGACCGGGCCCTGCAGGGCGGAACTCAGGCGGCGACTTCCGCGAGGCGCGCCCGGGCGGCGGCGTACTCGCGCTTCAGGCGCGCGACGACCTCGCCCGCGGGAACCACGCCCTTGATCGCGGCGATGCCCTGGCCGCAGCCCCAGACGTCCTTCCACGCCTTCTTCTCCGTGTTGCCGCCGGAGCCGAAGTTCATCTTCGAGGGATCGCTCTCGGGCAGCGCGGCCGGATCGAGGCCGGCGGCGCGGATCGACGGCGCCAGGTAGTTGCCGTGCACGCCCGTGAAGAGATTCGTGTAGACGATGTCGGAGGACGCATGGTCCACCAGCATCTGCTTGTAGGCGGGATCGGCGTTCGCCTCCTCGGTGGCGATGAAGGCCGAGCCCACGTAGGCGAGGTCGGCGCCCATGGCGAGGGCCGAGAGCACCGCGTCGCCCCGGGCGATGGCACCGGAGAGGAGCAGCGGACCGTCGAACCACTCGCGGAGCTCCTGCACGAGGGCGAAGGGCGAGGTCGCACCGGCGTGGCCGCCGGCACCGGCCGCCACGGCGATGAGGCCGTCCGCGCCCTTCTCGATGGCCTTCCGCGCAAAACGGTCGTTGATGACGTCGTGCAGCACGATGCCGCCGTAGGAATGAATCGCCTCGTTCACCTCCGTGTTCGCTCCGAGAGAAGTGATCACGATCGGCACCTCGTACTTCACGCAGAGCGCCAGGTCGTCCATGAGCCGGTCGTTGGACTTGTGGACGATGAGGTTCACGGCGTACGGAGCGGAGGGGGATTCGGGATGCGCCGCGTCGTGGGCCGCGAGTTCGTCGCGGATGCGCTGCAGCCACTCCTCGAGCACGGACAGCGGGCGAGCGTTCAGCGAGGGGAAGGACCCCACGACGCCGGCCTTGCACTGCGCGATCACGAGATCGGGGTTCGAGATGATGAACAGGGGTGCGGCGACCACCGGAACGGACAGCTTGCCGCGCAGCACTTCGGGCAGGGCCATGGAGCACTCCTCGGGAGGGAACGGAACGCTATGCAACTTATTGCATCGCTCGAAGGTATGCAACTCCTTGCATATGCCCTAAGCTGGTGCCCGGATCCCCGACCGTCGAGCCCATGGCCCTCTCCCACGCGATCCTCACCGCCCTCCTCGACGAGGAGCTCTCGGGCTACGACCTGACCCGCAAGTTCGAGACGTCCCTCGGCTTCTTCTGGGCCGCCTCGCACCAGCAGATCTACCAGGAGCTGAAGAAGCTCGCGGCCGAGGGCTTGCTGGCCGCGACGGCCGTCCCGCAGGCCGGGCGCCCGGACAAGATCGTCTACGCGCTCACGGACGCGGGCCGTCGCGCCCTGGAGGACTGGGTGCGGGAGACGAGCCGGGTGAAGCCGGCGAAGGACGACCTGTTCGTGAAGCTCTACCACGTCGGGCACACGGATCCGGCGCCGGTGATCGAGGAACTCCGCGCCCGCCGGGAAGAGCACGGGCGACGGCTGGCGCTCTACGAGCGCATCCGCGAGCGTCACTACGCGGAGCCGGAGCGGCTGCCCGACCGGCGCAAGGGGATCTACCTCGCCCTCGCCGCGGGCATCCGCCAGGAACGCATGTTCGTCGACTGGTGCGAGGAGGCCCTCGCGCTGCTCGGGACCCTGGAGGGCGCCTGATCAGGCCGCGGCCTGCTCCGGCCCCTCCTCGCGCAGGCGCACGGGCCCGAAGTGTTCCGGATGCAGCCCGCTGCGGCCGGCGTAGAAGGCGCGCATGCGGTCCATGAAGGCGCCCACGTCGTCGCCCGCCTCCACCGGCGGCCCGAATTCGCCGATGCGCCGCGCGTAGTCGAGGGCCGTCGGCACCACGGGCACACCGGCGCTGCGGGCGATGTGATAGAAGCCCGACTTCCAGTAGTCGGTCCGCGAGCGCGTGCCCTCCGGCGGGATCACGAGCACGAGCTCGCGCGCCTCGGCGAAGGTGCGCGCCGTGCTCGCGACCCGGTCCTCGCGCAGGTGCCGGCGCACGGGCACACCGCCGAGCGCACGGAGCACGGGGCCGAGGGGCCAGCGGAAGAGCGTGTGCTTGGCGAGCCAGCGGATCGGCACGCCGCGGGACCGCGCCATGAGCAGCAGCCAGAGCAGGTCCCAGTTCGAGGTGTGCGGGGCGGCCACGAGCACGTAACGCGCACAGGGCGGTGTCTCGCCGAGCACCTGCCAGCCCGCCCGGCGCAGCCACCAGCGCGCGAAGCTTCCCATGCGTTCCTCTCCCTTCCCGGTTCGCGGCGGGCGTGCCCTCGGCCGCCCGATCTGGCAGTCTCCGCTGCCGCCATCGGGAGGACGGGAGAGACCCCTTGCATCGCATTCTTCACCGTGCGCGCCGCGCGGCCCTGCCCGCGCTCCTCGTCGCCGCGGCAGCCGCCGGCGCCGAGTACACCCACGACAACCGCCTCTGGCTCGAGGCGCAGACCTGCTACGCGGTCACCGACGACGCCCTCTGGTGGCGCCGTGCTCGCGCCCTCGCCGAGGAGATCGAGGAGGCGGACCGCGAGACCGCCAGCGACACCTTCGCCGAGGCCGAGGCCCGCTTCGAGGCCGAGATCGACCGCTGGTCGACGCTCGAGCTCATGCAGCTGCAGCGCCTCTGCGAGGAGCGCGCGGCGGCCCTGGCCGACGACTGAGCCGCGCCCCGTTCAGGGGGCGCGCGCCGACACGAGCCAGCAGGCGCCGCCGAGACGCAGCCCGACTTCCGTGACGTGGGGCGCGAGCGCCTCGCGGGCCGCGGCGAGGGCCTCGTCCCGCGTCGGGCCGTCGAGCTCGGCGAGCGCCCGCGCGAGCGGACCCACCTGCTGCTGGAACGCCAGCGCCTCCTCGAGGTCGTCGGCGAGATGCAGCGTCGGCGTCACCGCCTCCACGGTCGTCTCCCGGAATCCCGCGCCTTCAAGGATCTCCCGCACCCACGCCTCCTCCGCGAAGGCGAAGGGCCCCGGCGCCCGGGGGTCGGGCGGGGTCTCGGGCGGCGGCAGGAAGGGCTGCACCGCGCGCCCGGCGAGCGCCATCCAGGGATTCTCCCTCGCCGCCTGCCAGCACAGGAACAGGAGCCGTCCGCCCGGACGCAGGGCGCCGCGCAGATTCCCGAAGGCCGCGAGCGGGTCCGCGAAGAACATCACGCCGAAGCGCGAGAACAGCAGATCGTGCTCCGGCTCGAAGGGATGGGTCGCGGCGTCCGCGCGCGCGAAGACGATCTCGTCGATGCCCCCGGAGCGCTCCCGGGCCCGGGCGAGCATGGGCTCGGAGACGTCGACGCCCAGGACCCGTGCGCCCCGCGCGGCGAGCGCGAGGGAGGTCTCGCCGCAGCCGCAGCCGACGTCGAGGACCCGCTCCCCGGGGTCCACGGAGGCCGCGTCCACGAGCCGTTCCGTGAGCGGTCGCATCATGCGGTCGAGCCGCGCCTGCGCCTCGACCCAGACCTGCCCGGCGGGCCCGTTCCAGTAGTCGATCTGTGCCGCGTTGTCGCGCATGTCCCACCCTCCACCGCTGCCGAGGCGCGATGGTAGCCTGTGGTCATGAACGGATCATTCGGCCCCTGGCTCGTCGGCGCCGGCCTGGCGCTCCTGGTCCTGGGGCTGCTGGTCTGGTCCGGGGCCCTGTCCTGGTTCGGGCGGCTGCCCGGGGACCTCGCGGTCGAGCGCGGGAATCTCCGCGTCTACGTGCCCATCACGAGCATGGTGCTCCTCTCGCTCGGACTCTCCGCCCTGCTCTGGGTGCTGCGACGCTTCCTCGGCTGACGATGCGGCACGGCCGCAGCGGCATACCCCTCGTGAGAGCCGGCTTCAGCGGCGACGGCTTCGATCCGGCGCCGATGTCGCCGCCGAAGCGCGCTCCCACGAGAGGATCCGGAACCGGCCCGTGCAGGAGAACGCTACGCAGGGCGGGATCCTGCGCTCACGGCGGGGCATCGACGCGGCCCCTGTGGGAGCCGGCTTCAGCGGCGACGACCGCGCCAGGCCGGAGCAGTCGCGGCTGAAGCCGGCTCCCACAGGGGGAGGGGGCTGCGGCATTCCGCTCGCTGGCGCCGGCTTCAGGGCTCGTCGCTCGCC
>JAZBPF010000465.1:0-2774 GCA_036351515.1 Pseudomonadales bacterium
CGCGCGATGTGCCGGCGTCTTGGCGCTGTGGAGGATTCGTACCGGGGCGCGGAGTCGGCCCCGATCTTGCGAGGTCGAGGCGGTACGCGCGCGGATGCCCGGCAGCACGGGGTCTGCGCCCGGACTCGTGCTCGTTGGCGCACCCATCTGGTGCGCGTGTGCGCCGGACTGCCCACTCGGAGACGTCATGAATCACCGGAAGCCCGCCTCGATCGCCGCGACCTTCGCCTCCGTCCTCGCCCTGGGACTCGCCGCCTGCTCGGAGGGCGAAGCGCCCCCGGCGCCTCCCGCAGGGGAGGAAGCGGCCATCGTCGCATCGGCGCCCGCCACCGAGGTCGATCCGGACCTCGCGGTCGCGGAGTCGTTCATCGACGCCTTCTACTCGTTCGATCGCGAGCGGCTGGCGCCGCTGCTGGCCTCCGCGCCCGAGACCGCGCCGCGGATCCTCTACTACCAGGGCTCCGCCCAGGGCGGGAACTACGAGGTGCTGAAGCGCACGCCCTGCGCGCGGGACGAGGACGGCATCGTCCTGTGCCCCGTGAAGGTGAAGGACGACCGGGTACAGGCCCTCGGCACGGGCTTCGACGTGACCGACACGTTCCACCTCACGTTCGAGGACGGGGTCATCGTGAAGGTGACGACGAGCTCGAACGACCAGGACATCTATCGCCAGGCTGCCGTCTGGGTGCGCGAGAACATGCCGGAGGTCATGGAAGGCCCCTGCAGGAACCGCGGGACGCTGGAGGGCACGCCGGTGGAATGCTCGAAGGCGATGACCGCCGGCTACAAGGCGTTCGTGGCGAGCCCGGATTTCCCCGGCGTGCCGCCGCTGCCGGAAGGGGAGGACTGATCACGGGGGCCCCGGTTCGGTGCCAGTGGGCACCGGCTCGCCGGACCCCCGCCGATCTCGTCGGCCCCCGAGGCTCTCAGGGTTCGAAGGCCGTGAGCACCGGCTGGCCGAAGTGGTCGGCGTAGGCATGCAGGGCCGGTGCGCCGCCGAGATGCATGAGCAGGACGCGCTCCCCGGACGCGAAGCTGCCCTTCCGTGCGAGCTCGATCAGCCCTCGAACGGCCTTGCCTTCGTAGACCGGATCGGCCACCAGGCCCTGCGTGCGCGCGAGGAGGCGGATGCCCTCGAGGGTCGCCTGCTCCGCCTTGCCGTAGGGGCTCTGATCGACGGCGATCACCTCCACGTCCTCCGGGGCGACGCGCGCCTCGGCGCCGAGCAGCTCGAGCGTCTCGTTCGCGAGCGCGCGCACGCGCTGCTGCTTGATCTCCGTCTCGTCGTCGTCGGCGACGCCGGTCACGCGCACGGGCAGACCGAGGGCCGCGAAGCCGGCGAGGAGCCCCGCCTGGGTGCTGCTGCTGCCCGTGCAGTGCACGATCCGGTGGAAGGGTCGCTCGAGCGCCGCGCTCTGCTCGGCGATCTCGAGGGCGCAGGCGACGTAGCCGAGGCTGCCGAGCCGGTGCTCGGAGGCGCCGCCGGGAATCGGATAGGGGTGCCGCCCTGCCCGGCGCAGCTGTTCGCAGAACTCCTCCAGGGGGCCCTGGTCCTCGATGGGTCTCGGCGTCTCCTCGACGTGCAGAGCGGCGCCCATGAGATGGCTCAGGAGCAGGTTGCCCACCCGGCGGTAGTGCGGTCCCGCATCCTCGCTCCAGGCGAAGTGCAGGAGGGCACAGCGGAGGCCGAGGGTCGCTGCCACGGCAGCGGTCTGCCGCGTGTGATTCGACTGGATCGCACCGATGGTGACCAGGGTGTCGGCGCCGACCTCGAGGGCGTCGCCGGCGAGGAATTCGAGCTTGCGGGTCTTGTTGCCGCCGCCCTCGAAGCCCGTCATGTCGTCGCGCTTGATCCACAGCTCGCAGGGCTCGAAGCCGGGGCCCAGGGCGGCCGCGAAGCGGTCGAGGCGATGGATCGGCGTCGGCAGCACCGCCACCTCTGCGCGGGGAAACTCGGAGAGGCGTCTCGCGAGGCGAGCGGTCGACCAGCTCATGAGGGGCCGTGGAGCAGCTGAGTACGCCGCCCGATCATGCGGCGCGGGCCATGGCGCCGCAATCGCGCCGGGCCGTGCGCTCGAGCGCGACCGCACCCCTGGAGGAGCAGTCCGCTCCACCCGGTCCGGCAGATCCGGGACCGAGGTTTCCCGGCATCGGCACGAGCCTGGAGACCGGTCCGTCGGCGGAGCGCCGGGGCCGCCGCGGGGGACGAAAAGGGGAGCGGTCGGACGCTCGTGCGGCCGGAAGCACCGAAGCATGGATTCGTCGAAGCGACCCGGATGGCTGTCCGGAGCTTCCGGGCACGGTGTCCGGAGGGGTGCGGGGCTGCTACTTTCCGGCGGAGGGAAGGGGGAGCCGACACCATGAAGCGATACGCACCGATCCTGCTCGTCGTCAGCCTGGTTGCGGGCTGCTCGGAACCGCCCGCGGAGACGCCGCGCGTGGAGACGCCGTCCGGGGAGGCGACGGCCGCCGGCGCCGACCGGGAGGGCGTGGCGGCCACCTCGGGCCTGCCGCAGCCGAGGACCGAGACGGCCCTGCTCGACTGCCGGTCCATGGACGGCTTCGCCGTGCACTGCGGGTTCCGCAATCCGGAGGACCTGGTGCGCGTCCCGGACGGCACGCGCCTGATCGTGAGCGAGATGGGCGAATTCCTGCTCGACACGCCGGGGCGCTTGTCCAGCCTGGAGCTGGCGTCCGGCGAGCGTGCGCCCATCGCCATCGACTGGTCCGCGGACGGCGCGGACTGGGGCGAGGCGACCTGTGAGGCACCGGAC
>JAZBPF010000466.1:0-5418 GCA_036351515.1 Pseudomonadales bacterium
GGCGAGCGACGAGCCCTGAAGCCGGCGCCAGCGAGCGGAATGCCGCAGCCCCCTCCCCCTGTGGGAGCCGGCTTCAGCCGCGACTGCTCCGGCCTGGCGCGGTCGTCGCCGCTGAAGAGAATGTCGTAATTCGAGCCGCGTTTTGCCTCTGCCCCGAGGCGGTGCGCCGTCAGGAGCCCCAGGCCAGCTCTCGGTGCGCCGACGCGATCTGCACGGCGCTGACCCGGATTCCGAACCATCGGCCCAGAAACCGCTCCAGAAGCGACAGAACAGCCTGAAATACGCCGCCTACCGCGGATGAGAATCGCAGCACCCACGCCACGATCCTCGACAGGTTGTACGCCATCAGATGCAAGCGGAACTCCAGACGTGCCCCCGCCAGCCCCCTGCGTCGAAACCGGTTCAGACCTTGCCGCAGTCGCAGCACCGAGAACACCGGCTCTACCCAGGCCTTGTGGCGCGCATAGCGGGTTCGCGCCTGCCGGTGCTTCATGATCCCCCGCATCGTCTCCCGCAGCATCGTCACCCGGGTGCGCTGCAGGATCCGATAGCGGCTCTTCGTGCACTTTTCGCGCTGCGCACAGGCCCCGCAGGCAGCCCGGTTCGCATAGCGAACGTACCCTCCGCCCTCGATGCCGCCCTTGGAGCAGGCCACCGGCACCAGCACTTGCCCGGCCGGGCAGACGTAGACGTCCTCTCCTTCCCGGTACTCGAAATCCTCGGCTCGGTATCGCTGCGGACCGTCCTCTGGATCCTCGGCCGCCTCGCCCTTCGTGGCGATCAATGCGTCCAGTTCCCGCTCGACGGCCGCCTCCAGCACCGGGCCCTTCAGGAACCCATTGTCCAGCGAGACCCGCTTCGCCTCGGTCTCCTGCAGCGCCTTCACCATCGCCTTCAGCTCGAATCCCGTGGACAGCTCCGCGTCCACCACGATCCGCGCCTCGTTCGCCAGCACCACCGGCGCATAGCTCAGCCGGTGACCACCTCCCTTCTGCTTGAGCACCGAAGCTTCCGGCTCCAGCGGATGCCCCTGCTCGTAGCTCTTCGGATGGCCCGACTCCTCCCGCCGCTCCGCCAGCGCCTGTTCCAGCGCAGCCAGTCGCTCGCACTCCCGTACGGACGCCTCGTCCTCGGCTTCGCCAAGCTCCTCCTGCATTCGTTTCAAAGCTTCCGCATGCAGCAGGCCGTAGCGCGAGCTCATCGCCTCGATCACCGTGCCGTCGCCGGCCACGTCCTCCCCTGACGTCCCCGTCCGACGCAGCGCTTCCTCCACCACCGCCGAGAACAGCGCCCCCTGCAATGCCTCGTTGTGCTTCTGGATGAAGCGACCCAGGATCGAGTGGTCCGGCGTGATCCCTCCGCTCACCCACCAGCAGCCGACATCCGTCCGCGCCAGGCGCTCCATCCCGCGCAGCGAAGTCACCCCGCGCATCATCGCGTACAGCACGATCCCCGCCATGGACCGCGGGCCATAGGCCGGGCGCCCTCCCGGCTTGTACTGCTCGAGGAACGCGCCGTAGTCCAGCGCCTCCAGCGTTTCGCGGACGATGAACACCTCCCGGATCCCCATGGTCTCCAGGTGTTCCCTCAGCGTGGAGCTCCCGATCGTCAACTCGGCGGGGTCCGGGTCGATGGTGACCACCGGACCCTGATGACGCAGTCGCTTCCGCGGCGAGGAGGTAGGAGAAGGCCCGAAGAGGTCTGACTGTGGACTCCGGTCGATCCGGGCCATGGGGCGGCGAATCTTCGACACGCGTGGACTCCGTTGTCGAGAAGCGCACGAAGATCGTGCGAAACGAAGTCCAACGATTGTGCGCAACGAAAGAGCTTTGCGACACCCTCTTCAGCCGCTCCGGCGGGCCGGGCGACTGCTTCGTTCGGCCGCGCGGTCGCGGCTGAAGCCTGCTCCCACGGTGGCTCGTCGACTTCCTCTTGTGGGAGCCTGCTTCAGCCGCTCCGGCGGGCCGGGCGACTGCTTCGTGCGGCCGCGCCGTCGCGGCTGAAGGTCGCTCCCGCGGTGATCGAGCCGTATCCCCTCAGTCGAAGGGCCCGCTCAGGCGCGGCCGGGACGTCGAACAGTCCGGACTGCCGCCCTCGACGCGGCGCCAGCGGAGGCTGCTCACTTCCTGCAGGCCGCCGTCCTGGGGCCCGAGTTCGAGGGTCTCGTGGTAGCGGTCGGTCCCGCGCACCGCGAGCACGATCCTGCCGTCCATTCCCTCCGGCGCCGTGTCGAGCTCGACGGCGCGGAACACGAAGCGATCGGCGCGGCTCGCGGTCGGGTCCAGGCGGTACTCGCTGCGGAAGCCCGCGGAGTCGAACTGTTCGAGCACGATGGCGCCGGTGACCGGATGGCGGCCGATCACCTGCCAGCGCTCGTAGCGGGTCTCGTCGGGGATGCTCCCTTCCGGCGCCAGCTCGGCGACGGTCCAGAGGAAGCGGAAGCGGCCGCCGAACAGCGGGCCGGTACAGCGGACGGCCCGGCCTTCTCCGGCGACGCCCCGTTCCGTGCCCTCCCAGCGCCCCTCGAACCAGTCGAGCGCGCGCCAGAGCTGCGTTTCCGTGGACGGCGCGGTGGCCGCCGCGGCGGTCAGTGCCGCCGCGAGGCCCGCGGCGCCGAGGGCGATGCGCAGTCCGCCCGCGACGGTCCTCAGCCAGCCTCCGTGGCGAGCCATGCCTCGGCCTCCTCGACGTCCTGGAACACGCGGACGGTCTCCTCCGTGGCTCCGGTGGTTCCGGCGGCCAGCCGGCTCATGCCCCAGGCGAGACTGCTGGCCACCACCACGGCCCGGCGTCCCACGCCGCGCCGATCCGATCGCGCGAGGGCCCGGGCGAAGGCGCGCACGGTGTCCACGTCCAGCCCGGTGCCGTCCGCCTCCCGGAAGTCGACGAGCTGGGCGAGTCCGTCCCGGGTGGATTCCGGCGCCACCATCCGCGCCCGCAGGGCTTCGAGCCCCGCCGCGTCGAGCGTGCCCCGCACGCGCAGGCGGATCCAGCGGCCTTCGGGATGGGGTTCGACCTGGAGGTCCATGGCCCGGCTCCACGCGCGGTAGCGCCTACTCTGCGCGCGGGCCGGGCGGTGGGGAAGGGGTCAGCGCCCCTGGTAGGCGGGCTTGCGCTTCTCCATGAAGGCGCGCGGCCCTTCCTTCGCGTCCTCGGTCTGGAACACGGGGCCGGAGATCTGGCTCTCGAGCTTGAGGGCCTCCTGTTCCGGCAGGCCGAGGCAGGCACGCGCCGACTTGCGGATGGCCTTCACGGCGATCGGGCCGTTCGCCGCGATCTTCTCGGCGATCTCCATGGCCTTCGGGAGCACCTGCTCCGCCTCGACCACGTAGTTCAGAAAACCGAGGGAGAGCGCCTCCTCGGCGCTGATCAGGTCCCCCGTGAGCAGCAGTTCCATCGCCTTCGCGTAGGGCAGCTGCACGGGCAGACGCACCGTGGAGCCGCCGGCCGGGAAGATGGCCCACTTCACCTCCTGCACGCCGAACTTCGCCTCGGGGCAGGCGATGCGGATGTCCGTGCCCTGCACCATCTCCATGCCGCCGGCGATCGCGTGGCCGTTGATGGCCGCGATCACGGGCTTCTCCGTGTCGAAGTTCCGCAGCAGGGCGGCGGAGGTGAGCGCCGGGTTCTTCACGACCTTCTCGTCCCACTCGTTCTCGGGCTTGCGTGCGCCGGAGACCAGCGGGATCAGCTGGCCGAGATCGGCGCCGGCGCAGAAGGCGCTGCCCGTGCCCGTGACGACGGCGACGCGGACCTCGTCGTCGTCGCGCACCTGCTCCCAGGCGGCGGCGAGGCGGGCACCGACCTCGGGGTTGATGGAGTTCCGGGCCTCGGGCCGGTTCAGCGTGACCAGCGCGACGTGGCCGCGCTTCTCGAATTCGACGACTGCCATGGGGCTCTCCCTCGGTGGGCCTGCGTGGGCGGGGCGGAAGCCTACCGCTCCGGCCACGAGGAGCACCACAGCCCCGAGGCGCGGTGCGTCCCGCCCACCCGCCCCCTCGCGCGCGGGCGGGCTTGCCTCACGTCAACGCAGCCGGCGCGCGGACCGTGCATGCTGTCGCCCCTTCGTCCGACCGGCCGGAGGAATGCCATGGTCTCCTACGGACAGGCGTCGCGCGGGCCCCTGCGCGGCATGAATCCGGTGGTGACGCTCGCCGCGGCCGCCGTGCTCCTCGCCACCATCGTGCTGCTCGTGCTCCTGCCCGAGGCGAGCGTGGCCCGGCTCTCGGCCCTGCGGACCGCGGTGGCGCCCACGCTCGACTGGTACTACGTCGCGCTCGTCGCCTTCCTCCTCGTGTTCGTGATCTGGCTCGGCGTCGGGCGCTACAAGAACGTCCGCCTCGGCCCCGAGGACGAGCGTCCCGAGTTCGCCCTCGTACCCTGGATCGCCATGCTCTTCGCCGCCGGGACCGGCGTCGGCCTGCTCTTCTGGAGCATCGCGGAGCCGGTGCTGCACTTCGAGCAGAACCCCTTCGACGAGGGGCGGGGGCCGGCGTCCGCCGTGCGCGGCCTCGCGCTGGCCTTCTTCCACTGGGGGCTGAACGGCTGGGCGATCTTCAGTCTCGTCGGCGCCGCGCTCGCCTACTTCGGCTTCCGCCGGAATCTTCCGCTCGCCATGCGCTCGATCCTCCAGCCGCTGATCGGATCGCGCATCCACGGTCCCGCGGGCCACGCCGTCGACGTCTTCGCCGTGGTGGCCACGATCTTCGGGCTCGCGACGACCCTCGGCCTCGGCGCCCGGCAGATGAACGTCGGCCTCGCGCGGCTCGCGGACGTGCCGATCGGCATCGGGACCCAGATGCTGCTCATCGCCGTCGTCACGGGCGTGGCCATCGGCTCCGTGGTCTCCGGGGTCCGGCGCGGCGTGCGTCGTCTCTCGGAGTTGAACGTCGCTCTCTCGCTCCTGCTCCTCGCGGTCTTCTTCGTCGCCGGTCCCACGGCGACGGTCTGTGCCCTGCTGATCCAGGCGACGGGGGAGTACCTCGACACGCTGCTGCGCATGAGCTTCTGGACGGGGGTGAGCGAGGATCCGGGCTGGCACACGGAGTGGACCGTGTTCTTCTGGGGCTGGTGGATCTCCTGGGCGCCCTTCGTGGGCATGTTCATCGCCCGGATCTCCCGCGGCCGGACGCTGCGCGAGTTCGTCCTCGGCGTCCTCGTCGTGCCGACGCTCGTGACCCTCGTGTGGATCGCGGTGCTCGGCGGCACGGCGCTCCACTACGAGATGACCGGAGCCGCCGCGATCCTCGAGGCCGTGCGCGAGGACGTGACCGTGGCCCTCTACACGACCATCGAGGCACTGCCGCTCCCCGGCGCGGGCGTCGCCTTCACGAGTGGGCTCGCCACGCTCCTCATCGGCGTCTACTTCGTGACCTCGGCCGACTCCGGCACGCTCGTCGCCACGACGCTCATGGCCTA
>JAZBPF010000467.1:0-14401 GCA_036351515.1 Pseudomonadales bacterium
AACAGCAGGAAGCCGAGCAGGAAGAGCTGCGGGTCCGCTCCCGCGTTCCCGTACAAGGAACTCAGTCCTCGACCGAGAGCTGGCGGAGGTCCTCGACCTCGCGGCGCCGGGCGTCCAGCTCCCGCTCCGCGGAGCGCCGCGCCAGCCGGTGACGCAGACCGCCGAGGCTCGCCAGGAGGAAGCCGAGGGCGACGCCCGCCGCGAGGGCGACGCACATCCAGACGAACAGGGGCAGCGCGGGAGAGCGCCAGTCGAGGAAGGCGAGTTCGACGTCGACGCTGTTGTCGATGCCGAGCAGCAGGCCGATGGCGACGATCAGGAGGACGACGAGAAGGAACGCGAGGGTCCGCAGCGCCTGCATGCCGGGTTCGCTCCCGTCCGAAGTCACCGACTCATTGTGTCACGGGGTGCGGGGCGCCCGCACGGGCGGGCGCCCGCGGAACCTCAGGCCTCGTCGCGGCGGGCCGCGGCCATGCCCTCGGCGCCCGCCCCCGCCGGCTCGTGCTCCAGGCTCGCGTTGACGCGTTCCCGGAGCTCCTTGCCCGGCTTGAAGTGGGGCACGTACTTGCCCGCGAGGCCCACGGCCTCGCCGGTCTTGGGATTGCGACCGATCCGGGGCGCCCGGTAATGGAGGGAGAAGCTGCCGAAGCCGCGGATCTCGATGCGGTCACCGGTGGCGAGGGTCTGGGCCATGTGCTCGATCATCGTCTTCACGGCCAGTTCCACGTCCTTCGCGGACAGCTGGCTCTGCCGTGCGGCGATGCGTTCGATGAGTTCCGACTTGGTCATGGCCCGCTGCGACCCCGATGCAGGATGGACGTGGCTCGCCGGCTCGCGGAGCCCCGGATCGAAGGGACTCCGGAGACCGGGGAAAGCATCGGGAAGCTAGCACAGGGGTGCGCCGCGCACCAGCGGACGCACCCCCGTTTCCCTGCGCAACCTCCTGATTTCCCGCCCCTTGTTCCGGGCGGCGGAGGTCAGTCCTTGCGCTGATCCATCTCCTTGCGGATGAGGTCGCCGATGGTGGTCGGCGCGGCCGACTCCTGCTCGCGCTCCCGGTGCTCGCGCACGGCCTCGCGCTCGTCGGCGATGTCCTTCGCCTTCACGGACAGGCCGATGACCCGGTTCTTGCGATCGACGGAGACGATCTTGACCTCGATCTCCTCGCCTTCCTTGAGGACGTTGCGCGCGTCCTCGACCCGGTCGACGGAGATCTCGGAGGCGCGGAGCACGCCCTCGACCTCGTCGGCGAGGCGGACGTGGGCCTCCTTCGGCTCCACGGCGGTGATGATGCCCGTCACGATGGTGCCGCGGTCGTTGACGGCGACGTAGTCGTTGAAGGGATCGTCCTCGAGCTGCTTGATGCCGAGGGAGATGCGCTCCCGCTCGGGGTCGATGGAGAGCACCGTCGTCGTGACCTCCTGGCCCTTCTGGTAGCGGCGCACGGCGGACTCGCCGGGCTCGTTCCAGGAGATGTCCGAGAGGTGCACGAGGCCGTCGATGCCGCCCTCGAGCCCGATGAAGATCCCGAAGTCCGTGATCGACTTGATCGTGCCGCTGATCTTGTCGCCGCGGGCGTAGTTCGAGGCGAAGAGCTCCCAGGGGTTCTTCTGGGTCTGCTTGATGCCGAGGGAGATGCGGCGCCGGTCCTCGTCGATGTCGAGGATCATGACGTCGATGTCGTCGCCCACCTGCACGACCTTGGACGGATGGATGTTCTTGTTGGTCCAGTCCATCTCGGAGACGTGCACGAGGCCCTCGACGCCCTCCTCGATCTCCACGAAGCAGCCGTAGTCCGTGAGGTTCGTGACCTTGCCCTTGACGACGGCGTTCTCCGGATAGCGCGACTTGATGTCGACCCAGGGATCCTCGCCGAGCTGCTTGAGGCCGAGGGAGACGCGCTGGCGCTCCCGGTCGAACTTGAGCACGCGGACCATGATCTCGTCGCCGACGTTGACGATCTCGCTCGGATGCTTGATCCGGCGCCAGGCCATGTCGGTGATGTGGAGCAGGCCGTCGACGCCGCCGAGATCCACGAAGGCACCGTAGTCCGTGAGGTTCTTGACCACGCCCTTGAGGTCCATGCCCTCCTGGAGGGAGGCGAGGAGCGCCTCGCGCTCGGCGGAGTTCTCCTGCTCGAGGACGGCGCGGCGCGAGACCACGACGTTGTTGCGGCGCTGGTCGAGCTTGATGACCTTGAACTCGAGTTCCTTGCCCTCGAGGTGGGTGACGTCGCGCACCGGGCGCATGTCCACCAGGGAGCCCGGCAGGAACGCGCGGATGCCGTCGATGTCGACCGTGAAGCCGCCCTTGACCTTGCCCTGGAGGAAGCCGGGGATCTTCTTCTCGTTCTCGAAGGCGTCCTCGAGGACCATCCAGACCTCGGCGCGGCGAGCCTTCTCGCGCGACAGGCGCGTCTCGCCGAAGCCGTCGTCCACGGCCTCCATGGCCACCTTCACCTGGTCGCCGATCTGGAGGTCGAACTGCCCCTTCTCGTCCAGGAACTGGGCGCGGGGGATGACGCCTTCGGACTTCAGGCCCGCGTGGACCGTGACCCAGTCGTCGTCGATGTCGACGACGGTGCCGGTGACGATGGAGCCCGGCTCCATCTCGACGGTCTTCAGGCTCTCTTCGAACAGATCGGCGAAACTTTCGCTCATCAGGAAATGACCTCGTGGTGTCGGCCACGCCGGGATCCGGGGATCACGGGGGCCGGTTTCTCGCGCATCCCAGCCGATGCACGGCAGATCGTCGTGCCGGCGGCCCCGCGCTGCTGGCTCCAGCGGGGTCGTCGACGATGGTTCCTCCCGAGGGCGGGGTCAGTCCGGGACCGGGGCGAGCCGCCGTCGCCGGACCTCCGCGAGGACGGACTCGAGGACGCCGTCGGCGTCGACGGTCGTCGAATCCAGCGTGATCGCGTCGGCGGCGGGACGCAGCGGCGCGACCGACCGGGTCCGGTCCCGCACGTCGCGGTCCCGAATGCTCTCGAAAAGGTCGCGGAGATTAGCATCCAACCCTTTGTCTATCAACTGCTTATACCGCCGCCGGGCGCGTTCCTCGGCGCTCGCGTCGAGGAACACCTTCAGCTCCGCGTCCGGGAACACCACCGTGCCCATGTCGCGGCCGTCCGCCACCAGGCCGGGCGCGCGACGGAAGGCCCGCTGCCGGTCCACGAGGGCGTCGCGCACGGGCTGCAGGGCGGCGACGCGGGAGGCGCCCTGGCCGACGGCGTCGCTGCGGATCGCGAGGCTCACGTCCTCGCCGCGCAGGAACACGCGGTGGCCGTCGTCGCCCTCCCCCACGGCGAAGCGGATGTCGAGGTCCAGCGCCAGGGTGGCCAGCGCCTCCGGCGCGTCCAACGGCGTCCCCGTGTGCAGGGCGTCGAGGGCGACCAGCCGGTAGAGCGCGCCGGAATCCAGCAGGTGCCAGCCGAGACGCCGGGCCAGGCGTGCGCAGAGCGTCCCCTTGCCCGCGCCGCTCGGTCCGTCCACGGCGATGACCGGCGCATGCTCAGGCACGACCGCTCCCGGTGCCGACGTGGGCGTCGCGCAGGGCCTTGGCACGGGTGAAGGTCTCGTGGAGCGCGGCGCGGTCGTCCGCCTCCAGCTGCGCCCGGAGCCGGCCCAGGTCCTCCACGAAGCGGTCGAGGATCGCGAGCACCGCCGGGCCGTTGGCGGCGAAGACGTCGCGCCACATGACCGGGTCCGAGGAGGCGATGCGCGTGAAGTCGCGGAAGCCGCCGGCCGCGTGCCGGAAGATCTCCTCGTGCTCGCGCTGGGCCCCGAGCGTGTCCACGAGCGCGAAGGCCAGCAGGTGCGGCAGGTGGCTCGTCATGGCGAGGATGCGGTCGTGCTCCGCGACGTCCATGCGCAGCACCTCCGCGCCGGCAGCGCGCCAGAGGGCCTCGACGCGCGCGAGCGCCGCCGGCGCCGTGTCGGGCTCCGGCGTCAGGAGCACCCGGTGGTCCCGGAACAGGTCCGCCCGGGCCGCGCCGACGCCGCTGCGCTCGGACCCGGCGATGGGATGGCCGGGCACGAAGCGGGCCCGCGCGTCCGGCGGCAGCGACCGCAGGGCGGCGACCACGGACCCCTTCACGCTCGCCGTGTCCGTCACCACGGCGCCGCCGGCGAGCACGCCCGCCTCGTCCACGAGCTCCGCGAGCGCCTGGGGCACCGCCAGGGTCGGCACGGCGAGCACGACGAGGTCGTCGGGCCCGAGATCCTCGGGCAGCCCCGTGGCGTCGAGGAGCCCCGCCGCGACGCCCGCTTCGAGGGCCGCGGGGTCCGCGTCCACGCCGACCACGCGCTCCGCGAAGTCGGCGGCCCGGGCCGCGGCGGCGACGGACCCGCCGATCAGACCCGTGCCGATCACCACGAGGCGCCGGACCTCGCTCATGCGGCGCGGATCCCCAGCACGCGATCGAGGGCGTCGAGGAAGCGCCGGTTCTCCGCGGGCAGCCCCACGGAGACGCGCAGGTACTCCGGCAACCCGTAGCCGGCCACGGGGCGCACGATGACCCCCTCGCGGAGCAGCGCGTCGTAGACCGCGGCCGCGTCCCCGACGCGCACCGTGACGAAGTTCGCCGACGAGGGAATGAAGGGGAGCTGACGGGCGGTGAAGGCCTCGGAGAAGAGGGCCAGCCCCTCGTCGTTCAGGCGCCGGCTCTCGGCCACGTAGGCCTCGTCGCCGAGCGCGGCCACGGCCGCCGCCTGGGCGAGGGCGTTGACGTTGAAGGGCTGCCGGAGCCGGTTCAGGAGATCGGCGAGCTCCGGCGCCGAGACGGCGTAGCCGACGCGCAGGGCCGCGAGGCCGTGGATCTTCGAGAAGGTGCGGGTCACGACGAGGTTCGGATGGTCGGGGAGCAGCGCGAGCCCGTCCGGATGGTCCGGGGCGTCCACGTACTCGAAGTAGGCCTCGTCGAGCACCACCACCACGTCGCGAGGAACGCGGGCGAGGAACGCCTCGACCTCGTCGCGGGTGACGCGGGTGCCGGTCGGGTTGTTCGGGTTGGCCACGAACACGATGCGCGTCGAGGCGTCGATCGCCTCCGCCATGGCCGGCAGGTCGTGGCCGTGGTTCCGGGACGGGACCCGCACCACCTCGCCGCCGGAGGAGGCGATGGCGAGCGGATAGACGACGAAGGCGTGCGCGTCGACCACGCCCCGGTCGCCGGGGCCCACGAACACCCGGGCGAGCAGCTCGAGGACGTCGTTGGAGCCGTTGCCCAGCGTGATGGACGCGGGGGTCACGCCGAGACGCTCGGCGAGGGTGCGCTTGAGCTCGAAGCCGCCGCCGTCCGGATAGCGGCTGGCCTGGCCCATGGCCCGGCGCACGGCGTCCTGCACGGCCTCGCCGGGGCCACGCGGATTCTCGTTGCTCGCGAGCTTCACGGCCTCGCGCACGCCGAGCTCCCGTTCGAGTTCCTCCACCGGCTTGCCCGGCCGGTAGGGCTCGAGGGCCCGCACGGCGGGCCGGGCACGGTCGAGCACGGCGGCGATGGCAGGGTCTCGGGACATGCGTCCTCCCGGAATCAGAGCACGGCCCGTGGATAGGAACCGAGGGACTTCACCTCGATGGCGATCTCCCGGAGCTCGGCGAGCACCGCCCCCACCTCCGGATCCTCCTGGTGGCCCTCGAAGTCGATGAAGAACACGTAGGACCAGTTGCCCACGCGCGAGGGGCGCGTCTCCAGCCGGGTCATCATGAGCCCGTGACGGTGGAAGGGCTCGAGGAGCCGGTAGAGGGCCCCGGGTTCGTTGCGCGTGGAGACGAGCAGCGTGGTCTTGTCCCGGCCGCTCGGCGCGACGGTCTGGCGCCCGATCACCAGGAAGCGGGTGGTGTTGTCCGGATGGTCCTCGATGTTCGTCGACAGGGGCACGAGCCCGTAGCGCTCCGCCGCCATGTCGCCGGCGATGGCCGCGGCGTCGCCGCTCTGGGCCACGAGCGCCGCCGCCTCCGCGTTGCTCGCCGTGGGGATGCGCTCCACGCCGGGCCAGTGCTGATCGAGCCAGGCCCGGCACTGGGCCAGGGACTGCTGGTGCGAGAGGATCCGCCGCACCTGCGCGCGCTCCGTGTCCGGGCGCACGAGCAGGTGGTGATGGATGCGCAGCTCCACCTCGCCGGCGATCTTCAGGGGCGAGGCCATGAAGCTGTCGAGCGTGTGGTTGACCACGCCCTCCGTGGAGTTCTCCACGGGCACGACGCCGTAGTGGGCCGCCCCCGATTCGACCTCCCGGAACACCTCGCCGATGGACGCCATGGGCCGCGCCCGGGCGAAATGGCCGAAGTGCTTCGTGGCCGCCGCCTCCGTGAAGGTGCCCTCGGGGCCGAGGAAGGCGACCGTGAGCGGCTGCTCGAGGGCCAGGCAGCAGGACATGATCTCGCGGAACAGGCGCGCGATCTCCTCGTCGCCCATGGGGCCGCGGTTGCGCTCCTTCACGCGCCGGAGCACCTGCGCCTCGCGCTCGGGCCGGTAGAAGAAGGGCTCCGCGTCGGGCTCCGCCTCGAGCTTCACCCGCGCGACCTCCTGGGCCGCGGCCGCACGGGCGTTCAGGAGCCGCTGCAGCTCCTGGTCGATCTCGTCGATGCGCCGGCGCAGCGCTGCCAGCGCCGCGCCCGGATCCCGTGCCTCGGAACTCATCGGTGCCCCGCTCCCGCGTCCCGCTGCGTCAGCCGTGCGTGCGCTCGAACTCGCCCATGAAGGCGACCAGCGCGTCGACCGCGTCCTGCCCCACGGCGTTGTAGAGGCTCGCGCGCATGCCGCCGACGCTCCGGTGGCCCTTCAGGTTCGCGAGCCCGCGGGCCTCCGCCTCCTCGAGGAAGCGCGCGTCGAGGGCGGGATCGGCGAGCGTGAAGGGCACGTTCATCCAGGACCGGCACGCCGGATCCACGGGAGAGGCGTAGAAGTTGCTGCCGTCGATGGCCGCGTAGAGGGTCTCGGCCTTGCGACGGTTGATCGCCGCCATGGCCTCGAGGCCGCCGAGCTCCAGGAGCCACTCGAAGACCAGCCCGGCGAGGTACCAGGCGAAGGTCGGCGGCGTGTTGTACATGGAGTCGTGCTCGGCGTGCACCGCCCAGTCGAGCATGGCCGGCGTCTCGGCCCGGGCGCGGCCGAGCAGTTCCCGGCGTACGATCACGAGGGCGAGGCCCGCGGGGCCGATGTTCTTCTGGGCGCCGGCGTAGAGCACGTCCCAGGCGTCGACGGCGAGCGGCCGCGAGAGGATCGTCGAGGAGAAGTCCCCCACGAGGGGCACGTCCCCGGTCTCCGGCGTGAAGGGGAACTCCACCCCCCCGATGGTCTCGTTGGTGCACACGTGCACGTAGCGGGCGCCGGCCGGCACGTCCCAGTGCTCCTGCGAGGGCACGTAGCTGAAGTTCCGGTCCTCGGCGCTCGCGGCGACGTGGACGCGGGCGTAGCGCTTCGCCTCGGCGATGGCCTTGCTCGACCAGGCGCCCGTGTGCACGTAGACCGCGAGGTCGTCGGGGCCCGCGGTCAGGTTCAGCGGCACGGCCGCGAACTGGCTCGTGGCGCCGCCCTGGAGGAAGAGCACGGCGAAGTCGTCGCCGATGCCGAGGAGCCGGCGCAGGTCGCGCTCGGCGCGCTCGGCCACGTCCACGAAGACCTCCCCGCGGTGGCTCATCTCCATGACGGACATGCCCGTGCCGCGGTAGTCGAGGAGTTCCGCGCGGGCGCGCTCGAGCACCGGCTGCGGCAGCGCGGCCGGGCCGGCGGAGAAGTTGTGGATCCGGTGCGGGACGCCCGGGGCCGGCTGCGCGCTCATGCCTCGTCGCCCTCCACTCCGGGCTCGCTGCCCTCGTCTTCCGCCTCGCCCGCCGCCGCGTCGCCGGCGTCGTTCTCCTCGATGCGCTCGAGCCCCACGAGGCGCTCCCCTTCCCGGAGGTTGATGAGGCGCACGCCCTGGGTGTTCCGGCCGAGCACCGGGACCTCCTCCACGCGCGTGCGCACCAGCGTGCCCTGGTTGGAGATGAGCATGATTTCGTCGCCGGAGCCCACCTGGACCGCGCCGACCACGTCGCCGTTGCGCTTCGTGGTCTGCATGGCGATCACGCCCTGGCCGCCGCGGCCGCGGAGCGGGAAGTCCGCCACGGCGGAGCGCTTGCCGTAGCCGTGCTCGCTCGCCGTGAGGATCTCGCCGTCCGGATCGGGGACGATGCAGGCGATGACCCGGTGCTCGCCGGTGAGGCGCACACCGCGCACGCCGCGGGCCGTGCGGCCCATGGCGCGCACGTCCGACTCCTTGAAGCGCACGGCCTTGCCCGAGGAGGTGAGGAGCACCACGTCACGGGTCCCGTCCGTGTAGACGGCGCGCACGAGATGGTTCTCGGGCTCGAGGTCCAGGGCGATGAGGCCGACGGAGCGCGGCCGGGAGAACTGATCGATGGGCGTCTTCTTCACGGTGCCGTTGGCCGTGGCCATGAAGATGAAGCCCTCGTCCTCGTCCTCCTTCACGGGCAGGAGCGTCGTGATGCGCTCGCCCTCGGCGAGCGGCAGCAGGTTCACCACCGGGCGGCCGCGGGAGGTCCGGCTCCCCTGCGGGAACTGGTAGACCTTCAGCCAGTAGACCTTGCCGCGGTCCGTGAAGCACAGGATCGTGTCGTGGGAGTTCGCCACGAGCAGGTGCTCGACGAAGTCCTCCTCGTTCACGGTGGTCGCCGCCTTGCCGCGCCCGCCCCGGCGCTGGGCCTCGTAGGCGGTGAGCGGCTGGGCCTTCGCGTAGCCCCGGTTCGAGACCGTGACCACCATGTCCTCCTCGGTGATCAGGTCCTCGTAGGTGAGGTCCTCGAAGCTGCCGCGGATCTCCGTGCGGCGCTCGTCCGCGTACTGCTCGAGGAGTTCCTCGAGTTCCTCGCGGATCACGGCGAGGAGCCGGGCCGGATCGTCGAGGATCTGGAGGTAGCCGGCGATCTCCTCGAGGAGCCCGGAGTACTCCTCGATGAGCTTGTCCTGCTCCATGCTCGTGAGACGGTTCAGGCGCAGGTCGAGGATCGCCTGGGCCTGGGCCGGCGAGAGCCAGTAGAGGCCGTCGTGGAAGCCGTACTGCGCCTCGAGGTGCTCCGGCCGGCAGGCCTCGGCGCCCGTGCGCTCGAGCAGGCGGCCCACGGTCTCCGACGCCCAGCCCTTGGCGCAGAGGGCCTCGCGGGCCTCGGCGGGGGTCGGCGAGGCCTTGATGAGCTCGATGACCGCGTCGATGTTCGACAGGGCCACGGCCTGGCCCTCGAGCACGTGTCCGCGCTCCCGGGCCTTGCGCAGCAGGTAGACCGTGCGCCGGGTGACGACCTCGCGCCGGTGCCGGAGGAAGGCGTCGAGCATCTGCCGCAGGTCGAGGACCTTCGGCTGCCCGTCCACGAGGGCGACGCAGTTGATGCCGAAGACCGCCTGCAGCTGGGTCTGGGCGTAGAGGTTGTTGAGCACGACCTCGCCGGACTCGCCGCGGCGCAGCTCGATGACGATGCGCATGCCGTCCTTGTCGGACTCGTCGCGCAGCTCGGAGATCCCCTCGACGCGCTTCTCCTTCACGAGCTCGGCGATCTTCTCGATCAGCCGGGCCTTGTTCAGCATGTAGGGGATCTCGGTGACGATGATCGTCTCGCGATTCGTCTTCTCGTCGACCTCGACGTCGGCCTTCGCGCGCACGTGGATGCGCCCGCGGCCGGTCTTGTAGGCCTGCACGATCCCGGCGCGGCCGTTGATGATGGCGCCCGTGGGGAAGTCGGGGCCGGTCACGTACTCCATGAGGTCGTCGACGGAGAGGGAATCGTCGTCGATGAGGGCGATGCAGGCGCGCACCACCTCGCCGAGGTTGTGCGGCGGGATGTTCGTCGCCATGCCCACGGCGATGCCCGAGGAGCCGTTCACGAGCAGGTTCGGCACCCGCGTCGGCAGCACTGCCGGCATGGACAGCGTCTCGTCGTAGTTCGGGACGAAGTCCACGGTCTCCTTGTCGAGGTCGGCGAGGAGCTGATCCGCCATCTTCGACATGCGCACCTCGGTGTAGCGCATGGCCGCCGGCGGGTCCCCGTCCACGGAACCGAAGTTGCCCTGCCCGTCCACGAGCAGGTAGCGCATGGAGAAGTCCTGGGCCATGCGCACGATCGTGTCGTAGACGGCGGCGTCGCCGTGCGGGTGGTACTTGCCGATCACCTCGCCCACGACGCGCGCCGACTTCATGTAGGGCCGGTTCCAGGTGTTGTTCAGCTCGCTCATGGCGAACAGCACCCGGCGGTGCACGGGCTTCAGGCCGTCCCGGACGTCGGGCAGGGCGCGCCCGACGATGACGCTCATGGCGTAGTCGAGGTACGACTGGCGGAGCTCGTCCTCGATGTTGACGGGGAGGATTTCCTTGCCGATCTCGGTCATCGATCACCCTGGCTGCAGGCCCGTCGAGCGCCTCCGGACGCACCGCGCGGGGCTGCCCCGGGGCGGTCGCCGTACCCCCGGCGGAGGACGTTCGGGTCGAGCGGAAACAAGCGCGGGATTCTACCACGGGCGTCCCCCGCGGCGGCACACCGGCGCCGGGGCCCTCTGCTATCATCGCGCCCGCCCCGCCGCCGGAGACCCTCCATGCCCGCCGCGAGCGACGCGCCCGCCGGCGCCGAACCCGACCTGCTGCTCCGCGCCGACTGGGTGCTGACCCTGGCCCCCGGCGACGCCGTGCGCCGGGACGCGACGGTCGCCGTCGCCGGTGACCGCATCGTCGCCGTGCTGCCGGCCGAGGCGGCCCGGACGCGCTGGCCCGCGGTCCCGGAGACGCACCTCGCCGGCCAGGCCCTGCTCCCCGGGCTCGTCAACGCCCACGGCCACGCGGCCATGACCCTGCTCCGGGGCTTCGCCGACGACATGCATCTCGAGCCCTGGCTCCAGGAACGCATCTGGCCCCTCGAGGCCCGCTGGGTGAGCGCCCCCTGGGTCGCCGACGGCACGGAGCTCGCGATCGCCGAGATGCTGAAGGGGGGCACCACCACCTTCAGCGACATGTACTTCTTCCCGGAGGTGGCGGCCGCCGTCGCGCACCGCAGCGGGATCCGCGCGCAGATCTGCGCCCCGGTCCTGCGCTTCGGGAACGCCTGGGCCGAGGGCCCGGAGGACGCGATCCGCCGGGGCCTCGCCCTGCACGACGAGTACCGGGACGCCGAGCGCATCCGCATCGCCTTCGGCCCCCATTCCACCTACGCCAACGAGCTCCGCCACCTGGAACGGATCGCGGTCCTGTCCGAGGAGCTCGACCTGTCCGTGCAGATCCACCTCCACGAGACCGCCGAGGAGGTCGCCGGCGCCGTCGCCGAGCGCGGCGAGCGGCCCCTCGAGACCGTGGAGCGCGCCGGGCTGCTGGGCCCGCGGCTGCAGGCGGTGCACATGACCCGGCTGGAGGCACGGGACGTCGAGCACCTGGCCCGCCACGGGGTGTCCGTCGTGCACTGTCCGCAGTCGAACCTCAAGCTCGCGAGCGGCTTCTGCCCCACGGCGGCCCTGCGCGCCGCCGGCGTGAACCTCGCGCTCGGTACGGACGGCGCCGCCAGCAACAACGCGCTGTCCATGTTCCGGGAGATGCACGTGGCCGCGATCCTCGCCAAGGCCGTCGCCGGCGACGCCGCGGCGCTGCCGGCCCTGGAGGTGCTGCGCGCGGCCACCCTCGGCGGAGCCGAGGCCCTCGGGCTCGGCGAGGAGACGGGCAGCCTGGAGGCGGGCAAGGCGGCGGACCTGCTGGCCGTGGACCTCGGCCGCGTGGGCGCGGAGCCCGTCTACCACGCCGAATCCCAGCTCGTGTACACCTGCACCGACGCCTGCGTGCGCCACGTCTGGGTCGCGGGACGGCAGCTCGTCGAGGACGGCCGGCTCCTGCGCATGGACGAGGAGGACCTGCTCCGGCGCGTCCGCCGCTGGCGCGACCGGGTGCTGACGGAGACCGACGCATGAACCCCCGCGAGGACGCCGCCCGCGCGGCGAACGTCGACGCCGCCGAGGTGGCGAAGTTCGAGGCCATGGCCCACCGCTGGTGGGACCCGGAGGGCGACTTCCGCCCGCTCCACGATCTCAATCCCGTGCGCCTCGCGTGGATCGCCGAGCGCCATCCCCTGGCGTGGGCACGGGTCGTGGACGTGGGCTGCGGCGGCGGCCTGCTCTCGGAGGCCATGGCCCGCGCCGGCGCCCGGGTCACGGGCATCGACGCCGGCAAGGCCCCTCTGACCGTCGCCCGGCTCCACGCCCTCGAGGCCGGCGTGGAGGTGGACTACCGCCAGGGCGCCGCGGAGGCCCTCGCGATGGAGGCGCCGGGCGCCTTCGACGCCGTGACCTGCCTCGAGATGCTCGAGCACGTCCCGGAGCCCCGCTCCGTGATCGCCGCCTGCGCGACGCTCGTGCGCCCCGGCGGAAGCGTGTTCCTGTCCACCATCAACCGGCGTCCGAAGGCCTGGGCCCTGGCCGTGGTCGGCGCCGAGTACCTCCTCGGCCTCCTGCCCCGGGGCACCCACGACTACGCGCGCTTCCTCCGCCCCTCGGAGCTCGCGCGCTGGCTCCGGGACGCGGGGCTGGAACTGCGGGAGATCGCGGGGATCGGCTACGACCCCTTCTCCCGTCGCGCGCGCGTGACCCGGGACGTGGACGTGAACTATCTGGTGCACGCCGTGCGCCCGGCCGCGGGGCCCGGGGCGTGAGCTTCGATCCGGCCTGGGAGGCGCCGAAGGACCTGCTCGCCGGCCGGGTCGTCGTGGTCACCGGCGCCAGCGAGGGCATCGGCCGGGCCGTGGCCCGGGGCCTCGCGGCCCACGGCGCGACGGTCGTCGCCTTCGCGCGGACCGTCGCGCGGCTGGAGTCCCTCTACGACGAGATCACCGGCGCCGGCGGGCCGGAGCCGGTGATCCAGGCCGTGGACCTCGAAGGCCTGGACCAGAACGACGCGCGCACCCTCGCCCGCGCCCTCGAGGACGCCTTCGGGCGCATCGACGGCCTGCTCCACAACGCGAGCCAGCTCGGTCCGCGGGTGCCGCTCGCGAGCTACGACCCCGCGGCCTGGAAGCGCGTGATGCAGGTGAACCTCGACGCGGGCTTCCTGCTCACGCAGGCGTTCCTGCCCCTGCTCGAGGCGGGCACCGATCCGCTCGTGCTGTTCACGTCCTCGGGAGTGGGCCGGGCGCCGCGGGCCTACTGGGGCGCCTATGCGGTCTCGAAGGCCGCGACGGAGGCCCTCGTGACGATCTTCGCGGACGAACTCGAGAACGTCTCGCCGGTGCGCTTCGCGAGCCTGAACCCGGGCGGCACGCGGACGGCCATGCGCGCGGCCGCCTACCCCGGCGAGGACCCGCGGACGCTCCCCGCGCCCGAGGACCTCGTGCCCCTCTACCTCTGGCTCTTCGGCGCGAGCCGGGACGCTGCGATCGACGGCGCGCGCATCGACGCGCGCGCGTGGCTGGGAATCGGCGGCTGAGTCAGAGGCCGGGATAGGGCAGGAGGATCCGCGAGTCGCCGAGCTTGCCCCGGCGCCCCTGGGTCACGGGCTTCGGCAGGCCCACCAGCCGGTAGAGCGCCTCGATCTCCTCCGGGCGGAGTTCGAGCCAGCGGCCGGCGACGAGCGTCGAGGGCAGCACCAGCGGCCCGAAGCGCACGCGCTTCAGGCGGCTCACCTCCACGCCCTGCGATTCCCAGAGCCTTCGCACCTCGCGGTTCCGGCCCTCCATGAGGGCCACGTGGTACCAGCGGTTGGTGCCCTCCCCGCCGTGGAACTGCACGTCCGTGAAGCGGGCGGGACCGTCCTCGAGGAGCACCCCCTCGCGCAGGCGCTCGAGCATGGCGCCGTCCACCTCCCCGTGGACCCGCACCGCGTACTCCCGGTCGAGCCCCGAGGACGGATGCATGAGGCGGTTGGCGAGCTCGCCGTCCGTGGTGAACAGCAGCAGCCCCGTGGTCATGAGGTCGAGGCGGCCGACGGCGATCCAGCGCCCGTCGGGCAGGCGCGGGAGGTGGTCGAAGCAGGTCGGGCGCCCCTCGGGGTCCCCGCGGGTGCAGATCTCCCCCGCGGGCTTGTTGTAGAGGAGCACCCGGGCCACGGGGGCGCGCTCGGCGACGCGGCCGAGGGGACGGCCGTCGACCTCGACCCGGTCCTCGGGGCCGACCCGTCGCCCGAGTTCGGCGACCGTGCCGTTCACCCGGACCCGGCCGTCCCGGATCCACGCCTCCACGGCCCGGCGGGAGCCGAAGCCGGCGCGGGCCAGGACCTTCTGCAGCTTCTCCGAGCCGGCCTCGGGCTCCGGGGGCGGGGCGCCGCGGCTCAAGGCGTCGGCCCTCGCGAGCGCGCCTCGTCGTCCTCGTCGTCCTCGTCGTCCTCGTCGTCCTCGTCGTCCTCGTCGTCCTCGTCGTCCTCGTCGTCCTCGTCGTCCTCGTCGTCCT
>JAZBPF010000468.1:0-13428 GCA_036351515.1 Pseudomonadales bacterium
ACTGCGATCGCGGTCCCGGCTCCATCACCGCCTTCTACACGGTGCTGGTGGAGGGCGACGACCAGAACGATCCCATCGCCGACGCGGCCCGCGCGATCCTCGACGGCCACGTGGTGCTCTCGCGCCGCATCGCCGAGCGGGGGCGCTATCCGGCCATCGACGTCGAAGCGTCCGTGAGCCGGGTCATGAACGACATCGTCGACGAGGAGCAGCTCGCCCTCGCCCGGGCCTTCCGCATGCAGCAGGCCACCTGGAGCGAGCACGCGGACCTCGTGACCATCGGCGCCTATCAGCGCGGGAGCGACCCGCGCGTGGACCAGGCCATCGCCCTGCAGCCGGAGCTCGAGGGCTACGTCGCCCAGGGCATCGGCGAGAGCGCGTCCCTGGCCGAGAGCCTCGAGGGGCTCCGGCGCATCCTGACCATGAGGGAACCCCGAGCATGAGCCGGAAGGACACGGCGGCGCTGCTCCAGCGCGCCCGCAACGCGAAGGAACGGAGCGCCGCCCGCGAGGTGGCCGAAGGGCGGGACCGGGAAGCCGGCGAGCGCGAGCGGCTCGCGGCCATGGAGGCCTGGCGCGAGGACTACGGCACGCGGCAGCAGGCCCTGCTCCGCTCCGGCCACGCGAGCGCGGCGGAGCTCGCCCGCTGGACGCACTTCCTCGAGACCCTCGACGCGGCCATCGCGACCCAGCGCTCCGTCGTCGCCCGCCGCGAGGCGGCCACGGAGGCGAGCCGGGCCCGCTGGCAGGACCGCCGCGTGGACTGCGCCGTCGCCGAGCGCTTCGCCGATCGCGTCCGGGAGGAGGCCCGCCGCCTGCAGGACCGGCGCGAGCAGGCCGCCATGGAGGATCTCTGCCGCGGTCGCCGCGATCGCTGACCCCAGGAGCATCGGACCGTGCAGCCCGGAACCCTCTTCGATCTCGGCACCCCCCGCGCCCCGGTGGCGGCGCGGGACGCGCTCCCGCCCCGCGGCGAGGCCCCCCGCCCCGGCGACCGCCCGGAGACGGACGACGCCGTCCGGACGCCGGAGCCCGATCGCCGCTCGACGCCCCGGGACGACGCCGCGGCCGGCGCGGCGGAAGGCCCTCGCGAGGGACCGCCCCGGGAACGCAGCGACGGGGGCGAGGCCTTCGGCCAGACCTTCGACGCGGCCCTCGCCGAACTCGTGGGCCCCCCGACGCCCATCGCCGCGGCGGTGGCCGACGTGGCCCGGGCTGCCGCGACGAATCCCGTCGCCGAGACCGCCCGGAGCGCCGGCGCCACCGCGGCGGCCGTGCTGGACGCCACCGGCACCGAGCGCCTCGGCAGCGCGGCCGCCCTGGCCGCGCTCGCGAGCCGCGCGGGCGAACGGCTCGCGAACGGGGAGATCGCCGCCGGCACCGAACGGGAGCGGGCCCTCGCCGTGGCCCTCGCGGAACGGCTCGAGGCCGGCGGCGGGGAGCGCACGACGCCGGAGTCCGTCGCCGAGGCGCGGAATCCCGCCTTCGCGCAGCTGCTGGCCGCGCGGGGGGTGGAGGCGGCCGCACCTCGGGAAGCCCCCGCCTTCGAGACGCCGCTCGCCCCGCGACAGCCGAACTTCGACACGGCCGTCGCCGAGCGCGTGCGCTGGCTCGCCGAGCGCGGCAGCGAGAGCGCCGAGCTCCGCCTCGATCCTCCGCAGCTCGGCAGCCTCGGCGTGCGCGTGCGCGTCGAGGGCGACCAGGCGAGCCTGCTGTTCACGAGCAGCCAGGCGGCGGTCCGCGAGGCCCTCGAGGCGGCGATCCCGCGCCTGCGGGAACTCTTCGCCGAGGCCGGGCTCCAGCTCGGGGACGTCGACGTGGGCAGCGGGGACGCGTCCGCCGACGGCGGCACGGACCGCTTCGCGGCCGCGGAGCGCACCGCCTCCGCCGACGGTGCGCCGGAGCCCGGCTCCGCGCTCCCGGGCCGGCGCGGCGGTCGCGGGCTCCTCGACGCCTACGCCTGACCCCTCCCCGGCGTCGGATCGCCGGCGCCGGGCCTCCCGGCCCCCCTCCGCGGCGGAACTCTGACGCCGCCTCCCCCGCCCCCGGGCCCGCGACGGCGCCGGAACTCTGACGCGCCACCGCCGGATCCGGAAAAAGTAAATAAAAACAGTTATCTGCGGGGATTTCCGAAGCTGGCACGACGCGTGCTAGAGACGTCCTGCACTCCATTGGCTGACACAAGTGTGCGCGACATGGCCGAGATCAAGCTGCCCGTACTCATCGGGACCATCGCCGCCACGGCGGTGCTCTCCGCCGGACTCTCCGTCGGGGGCGTGCTGCTCCTCGGCGGCGGGGGCGACGCGGGGGCGCACGGCGAGGAGGCCGAGGCCGGGGAGGCGGAGGTCGCCGCGCCGCCGCCCCCGCCCATCTACCACGGCATCGAGCCGACGCTGCTGGTCAACTTCGACCGGCCCACGGGGCCGAAGTACCTGCAGATCGCCGTGCAGGTCATGGCCCGGCACGCGGCGGTGATCGCGAAGCTCGAGGAGTCCATGCCCGCGATCCGCAACGACCTCATCTTCCTGCTCTCTGCCCAGGACCCCTCGGAGCTCCGGAGCCAGGAAGGCAAGACGATGCTGCGGACGCGCGTGCTCGAGGCGGTGCAGGCGATCGTCGGCGAGGTGAGCGTCGAGGACGACGATCACGAGGGCGAGGCGCTGCACTTCGGCGTCGAGGACGTGTACTTCACCAACTTCGTGATGCAGTGACCCATGGCCGGCCAGGACGTCCTCTCCCAGGAAGAAGTCGACGCCCTCCTCGGGCTCGTCGACGACGACGCGGCTGCGGAGGCGGCCCCCGCGCCCGGCGAGGTGCGGCCCATCGACCTCGCCAACCACGAGCGCATCGTCCGCGGGCGCATGCCCACGCTGGAGATGGTCAACGACCGCTTCGCGCGGCAGCTGCGGGTCACGATCTTCAACCTGCTCCGGCGCTCCGCGGTGATCTCCGTGGGGGGCGTGAAGACCGTGAAGTTCTCCGAGTACGTGCACAGCCTGTTCGTGCCCACGAGCCTGAACCTCATGCGCGTGAAGCCGCTGCGCGGGGTCGGCCTGCTCGTCATCGATCCGCGCCTCGTCTTCCGCCTCGTGGACTACTTCTTCGGCGGCACGGGCACGCTCTACTCCAAGGTCGAGGGCCGCGACTTCACGGCCACGGAGCAGCGGGTGATCCGCATCGTCCTGGACCGTGTCTTCCAGGATCTCCGCGAGGCCTGGGAGCCCGTCCTGGAGCTCGAGTTCGAGTACCAGAACTCCGAGGTGAACCCGCAGTTCGCGAACATCGTGAGCCCCACGGAGGTGGTGGTCGTCTGCTCCTTCCAGGTGGACCTCGAGGGCGGCGGCGGCGACATCCACGTGACGCTGCCCTACTCGATGATCGAGCCCATCCGCGGGCTCCTCGACGCCGGCATCCAGAGCGATCGCAGCAACGCCGACGATCGCTGGGGGAAGGCCCTGCGCCGGGAGATGCAGCGGGCCGAACTCGAGATCTCCAGCACGCTCCTGGAGACGACGCTGACGCTCCGGGAGGTGCTCGGCCTGGAGGTCGGCGACGTGATCCCCGTGGACCTGCCCGAGACGGTGCAGCTCTGCGCCGAGGGTGTGCCCGTGCTCGAGGGCGCCTTCGGCGTCTCCGGCGGCATGAACGCGATCAAGATCCGCGGCCCCGTGGACCACGGCGGCGAGACGGAACCCGAGCAAACCGTTCCCGGAATCGGTCGGGCCTCGGCCTGAGCCCCGGGATCCCGATGGGCACCGGGCCCATCCAGCAGGAGGAAGAACGATGGACGACTGGGGCGAAGCGCTCGCGGAACAGCAGGCCGCCGACCAGGCCCGCGCCGGCAAGGGCGAGGAGGGCGGGGCGGCGGACGGCAAGGACGGCTACGCCCGCGCCGAATTCGCCGGCCTCGAGGCCGAGCAGCACGGCGGCGAGGTGCGCAACATGGACCTCGTCCTCGACATCCCCGTGACCATCTCCATGGAGATCGGCCGCGGCCGGATCCCCATCCGGAACCTGCTCCAGCTGAGCCAGGGGTCCGTGGTGGAGCTCGACCGGCTCGCCGGCGAGCCCCTCGACGTGCTCGTCAACGGCACGCTCATCGCCCAGGGCGAGGTCGTGGTCGTGAACGACAAGTACGGCATCCGCCTCACGGACGTGATCAGTCCGTCCGAGCGCATCAAGCGGCTGCGCTGACGATCATGCTCGCCCGCCGGCTCCTGCTCGTCGCGCTCCTCGCCTGGCTGCCTTTTCCGGCCGCCGCGGCGCCGGAGGCCGACGCCCCCGGCCCGGAGACGGCGTCCGAGGGCGCCCTCGCGGAGCGCCCCGCCTTCCTGGCCGGGCGTCGCGCCGGGGCGGCCCCGGTCCGCGAACCCGCGGACGGCGCGGGCTCGCTCCTGCGCCTGCTCGTCGGCCTCGCGGTGGTCCTCGGGACCCTCTTCGCCCTCGCCTGGCTCGTGCGCCGCAGCGGCGCCGTCGGCGTCGGCCGGGGCGGCGCCGTACGCGTGCTCGCCTCCGCCGCCGTCGGCCAGCGGGAGCGGGTCGTGCTGCTCGAGGTGGGCACGCAGCAGCTGCTCGTGGGGGTGGCGCCGGGAAGCGTACGCACCCTCGTGGAACTGTCGGAGCCGGTCGCCGTGGCGGCCGCCGGCGATGCGGGGGCCGGGGCCTTCGCCAGCCAGCTGCAGGGGCTGCTGCGGCGCGGAGAGACGGTGCGATGAAGGGGCGCGTGCTCGCCGTCGGCCTCTTCGCCGCCCTCGCGGTCCTGCCGGTGCAGGGCGCGGAGCTCGAGCTCGTGACCGCCTCGCCGAGCGCGGACGGCGGTACGGTCTACTCGCTCAAGCTGCAGATCCTCGCGCTCATGACCGCCCTGTCGGTGCTGCCGGCGCTGCTCATGACGACCACGGCGTTCACGCGCGTGCTCATCGTCCTCGCGGTGCTGCGCCAGGGTCTCGGGACCCAGCAGACGCCGTCGAACCAGATCCTCGTGGGCCTCGCCCTGTTCCTGACGCTCTTCATCATGTCGCCCACGGTGACCCAGGCCTGGGAGACCGGCGCGCAGCCCTATCTCGCCGACGAGATCTCCCTCGACGTGGCCGTCGAGCGGGCGGTCGGGCCCTTCCGCAGCTTCATGCTCGCGCAGACGCGGGAGTCGGACCTCGCCATGTTCGTGGACATCTCCGGCCACGACGATCTCGCCTCGCGGGAGGACGTGCCGCTCTCGCTGCTCCTGCCGGCCTTCGTCACGAGCGAGCTGAAGACCGCCTTCCAGATCGGCTTCCTGATCCTGATCCCGTTCCTCGTGATCGATCTCGTGGTCGCCAGCGTGCTCATGTCCATGGGCATGGTGATGCTCTCGCCGCTGATCATCTCCCTGCCCTTCAAGCTCATGCTCTTCGTGCTCGTGGACGGCTGGTCGCTCCTCATGGGGACGCTGGCCGCGAGCTTCGTGACCGGTTGAGAGTCCGTGAAAAGTCCGTTCGCCTACTGCGCGCCCCGATCATCGGCTCCGACTGCGTTGTCCGTGGCGAAATCAGCGGTCACTTGCTTCAGCAAGCTCCCTCGATTTCGCCACGGACGCCTTGTCCGCTGGTCCGCATGCGGCGCTGATCGGACCGCTCGCGACGGCGCCCGAACTTTTCACGGACTCTGAGGACGACCCCATGGACTTCGACACGGTGATGCTGGTCGCCCACGAGGCCCTCGAGGTCACCATGTACGTGTGCGCGCCGATCCTGCTCACGGCGCTCGTGGTCGGTCTCGTGATCGGCATGGTGCAGGCGGCGACGCAGATCCAGGAGATGACCCTCTCCTTCATCCCGAAGATGATCGGCATGGGCCTCGCCGTGCTCGTCACGGGGCCCTGGATGCTGCACCTGCTCGTGGACTTCACCGAGCGCCTCTACGAGCGCATCCCCGGCCTGGTCGGCTGAGCGACGTGCGCGCGGCGACGCTCCAGCGGGCGCGGGCCGCCCGCACTCCGGGGGGCTGACGTGGTCGTCGACCTCGACGCCGCCGTGCAGTCCGTGAACGGCCTCACCTGGCCGTTCCTGCGGGCCTCGGCGATGCTCTACGCCTCGCCCGTGTTCGGGAACCGGAGCCTGCCGGCCACCGTGCGCGTGCTCCTCGCGGTCTCCCTCGCGCTCCTCGTCGCCCCGCTGGTGCCGGCGCCGCCCGCGGTCGATCCGCTCACCTTCGCGGGCTTCGTGATCGGCGCCCAGCAGGTGGTCATCGGCCTCGCCATGGGCTTCGTGCTCACCATGGTCTTCTCGGTGCTCGCGCAGGCGGGGGAACAGGTGGCCCTCGGCATGGGTCTCGGCTTCGCCTCCATCAACGACCCCTCCAACGGGCTCACGGTGCCGGTCGTCTCCCAGTACTACGTGATCGTGGGCACGCTCGTGTTCCTCGGCCTCGGAGGCCACGTGCTGATCATCGAGACGCTGGCGCGCAGCTTCGTGACGCTCCCCGTGGGCCTCGACGGGCTCGACGCGGACGTGTTCTTCCGCATCGCCCTCTGGGGCGCGCAGATGTTCGCCGCGGCGGTGCTCCTCGCCCTGCCGGCGGTGGCGAGCCTGCTCGTGGTGAACCTCGCCTTCGGCGTGGTCACCCGGGCGGCGCCGCAGCTGAACATCTTCGCCGTCGGCTTCCCGATCATGATCCTGGTCGGCATCGGCGCCATGCTCTTCACGCTGCCGGCGCTCACGGACCAGCTCGCGGACGTGCTCGCCGCGGCCTTCGGCTTCCTCGGGCGGATGATCGGAGCCTGAGATGGCCGAGACCGACAGCGGCCAGGAACGGACAGAAGAGGCCACCCCGCGGCGCCTGGAACAGGCGCGCGAGAAGGGGCAGGTCCCGCGCTCGCGGGAGCTGAACACCACCGCCATGCTCCTCGCCGGCGCCGGCGGCCTGCTCGTGCTCGGGCCCTTCGCCCTCGCGCGCCTCGCCGCGCTCTTCGAGACCGCCTTCCGCTTCGACCGGCAGCTCGCCTTCGAGGCCGACGCGCCCATGCTCCAGCTCGGGCGCCTGGCGCTCGAGGGGGCGATCGCCATCGCGCCGCTCTGCGCGCTGCTCTTCCTCGTGGCCATGGTCACGCCCCTCTCCCTCGGCGGCTGGTCCTTCTCCCTGGAGGCCGTGGCGCCGAAGCTCGAGAAGCTCGACCCCGTGAAGGGGCTCGGGCGCATCTTCGGGCCCAAGGGGCTCATGGAGCTCCTGAAGGCGCTGGCGAAGTTCGTGGTCGTCTCCGGCGCGGCGGCGCTGCTGCTGTCGTCCCTGGCGGGCGACCTGCTGGGCCTCGTGACCCTGCCCGTGGAGGGCGCGATCCAGCGCACGGCCTGGCTCTGCGGCCTGACCCTGCTGCTCATGGCGCTGGTGACGGTGCTCATCGCCGCCGTGGACGTGCCCTTCCAGCTCTGGCAGCACGCCCGCCAGCTGCGCATGACGCGCCAGGAGATCAAGGACGAGTTCAAGGAGACGGAGGGGCGCCCCGAGGTGAAGGCGCGGATCCGCCAGCTGCAGCAGGAGCTGGCGCAGCGCCGGATGATGGACGCGGTGGCCACCGCCGACGTGGTGATCACGAACCCGACCCACTACGCCGTGGCCCTGAAGTACGAGAGCCACCGGGGCGCTCCGCGGGTCGTCGCCAAGGGCGTGGACCAGATCGCGCTCGCGATCCGCGAGCGGGCCCGGGCGCACCGCGTCGCGCGCCTGGAGGCCCCGCCGCTCGCCCGGGCCCTCTACCACACGACGCGCCTGGATCAGGAGATCCCCCCGGCGCTCTACCTCGCCGTCGCCCAGGTGCTCGCCTGGGTCTACCGCGTGCGCGCCGCCGCGGCCGACGGAAACCCGGCGCCGGAGCGCCCCGGCGACCTCCCCGTGCCGCCCTCCCTCGACCCGAAGAACGCTTCCTGATCAGCTAGTTACGCGCTTCCGCGGAAGCTGGCACAGCCCCTGCAATTCCCCCTTCGGAAGCCGTCCCGGGGACGGAAAACCGACGCCGCGGTCCCGCGGCGAGCCGGAGAGGAAGGGGCCCCTTGAGCGAGACCGCGCAGTTCCGACCCGCGAACCTGGCCGTCGGCCTCGGCGCACCGCTGCTGCTGCTGGCGATGCTGTCGATGATCGCGCTGCCGCTCCCGCCGCTGGCCCTGGACCTGCTGTTCACCTTCAACATCGCCCTGTCGATGATCGTGGTCCTCGCCAGCGTCTACAGCGCCCGGCCGCTGGACTTCAGCGTGTTCCCGACGGTGCTGCTCATGGCGACGCTGCTGCGCCTCGCCCTGAACATCGCCTCCACGCGCGTGGTGCTCCTCGAGGGCCACGCCGGGGCCGGCGCCGCCGGCGCGGTGATCGAGGCCTTCGGCGAATTCGTGATCGGCGGCAACTACGCGGTCGGCCTGATCGTCTTCGCCATCCTCGTGATCATCAACTTCGTGGTGGTCACGAAGGGCGCCGGCCGCGTCTCCGAGGTCTCCGCCCGCTTCACCCTCGACGCCATGCCCGGCAAGCAGATGGCGATCGACGCGGACCTGAACGCCGGAATCCTGACGCACGAGGAAGCGCGCACGCGCCGCGAGGACATCGCTCGCGAGGCGGACTTCTACGGGGCCATGGACGGCGCCTCGAAGTTCGTCCGCGGCGACGCCATCGCCGGCCTGCTCATCACCGTCATCAACATCGTCGGCGGCCTCGTGGTCGGCGTCGGCCAGCACGACCTCGGCGTCGGCGACGCGGCCCAGCAGTACACGCTCCTGGCCATCGGCGACGGCCTCGCCGCGCAGATCCCCTCCCTCCTGCTCTCCACCGCCACGGCGGTCATCGTCACCCGGGTGTCCTCGAGCCAGGACATGGGCGAGCAGGTCAAGAGCCAGCTCTTCTCGAATCCGCGCACGCTCGCGGTCACGGCGGCCGTGGTGGGGGGCCTCGGCCTCGTGCCCGGCATGCCCAACCTCGTCTTCCTCGGCCTCGCCTTGCCGCTCGCCTTCCTCGCCTGGCGCCGCTCCCGCTCCGTGGACGTGGAGATCGTCGGCGAGGACGCGACGCGCCGGCCCCGGCCGGAGCTCGGGGGCGCCGACGACGTCCGCGACACGGAGCCCGCGGAGCTCGGCTGGCAGGACGTCGGCACCGTGGACGTCATCGGCCTCGAGGTCGGCTACCGCCTGATCCCCCTCGTGGACCGCTCCCAGGGCGGGCCGCTCATGTCCCGGATCAAGGGCGTGCGCCGCAAGCTCTCGGCGGAGCTCGGCTTCCTGATCCATCCGGTGCACATCCGCGACGACCTCGACCTCGCCGCGAACGGCTACCGGATCACCTTCAACGGCGTGGCCATGGGCTCCGGCGAGATCCATCCGGACCAGGAGCTCGCCATCAACCCGGGCCGGGTCTTCGGCCGCCTCGAGGGGATCGCCACGAAGGACCCCTCCTTCGGCCTCGAGGCCGTGTGGATCGCGCCGGGCAAGCGCGACGAGGCCCAGAGCCTCGGCTACACGGTGGTGGACGCGAGCACCGTGGTGGCCACGCACCTCTCGACGCTCCTGCAGAAGCACGCCCACGAGCTCCTCGGCTACGAGGACGTGCAGCAGCTCCTCGATCGCCTCGGCGAGAGCGCGCCGAAGCTCGTCGAGGACCTGACGCCGAAGACCCTGCCGCTCGCCGCCATCGCCCGCGTGCTGCAGAACCTCCTCGCCGAGGCGGTGCCGATCCGCGACATGCGCACGATCGCCGCCACGCTCCTCGAGCACGGCACCCAGAGCCAGGACCCGGAACTCCTCACGGCCGCCGTCCGCGGCGCCCTCGCCCGGCAGATCGGCCAGGTGGTCAACGGCGAGGAGCCGGAGCTGCCCCTCGTGACCCTCGAGCCGCGCCTCGAGCAGCTCCTGCAGCCGGCGCACGGTGCGCCCGGTCAGCCCGTGCCCATCGAGCCCGGCCTCGCCGAGCGCATCCAGCGCTCCCTGGCGGAGACCGCGCGGCGCCTCGAGGCCGAGGGCCGGCCGACGGTGCTCGTCGTGCCCCCGGACGTGCGCGCCTGGGTGGCGCGCTGGCTGCGGCCCCTCGTCGAGGGCCTGCACGTCCTCTCCTACAACGAGATCCCCGACAACAAGCAGCTGCGCATCGTCGCGACCATCGGCGACGACGGCGGGCAGCGCGGGCCGGCTTCCAGGGACGCCGGCAGAACCTGGAGTGAAACGCGATGAAGGTGAGGCGAATCCACGCCCCGGACATGCGCCAGGCGATCCGCCGGGTGCGCGAGGAGCAGGGCCCCGACGCGGTCATCCTCTCGAGCAAGCACGTCGACGGCGGCGTCGAGGTGCTCGCGGCCATCGACTTCGACGAGGCCTGGATCGAGCAGCAGGCGGCGCGCCCCGTGCACGTCGCCGCGGCGCCCCGCGGCGGCGCCCGCGATCCCCGGGAGCGGGCCCGCTGGGAGCCGCCGGAGCCGGCGCGCCCGCGCCCGGCGCCGCGTCCCGAGCCGGTCGCCGCCGCGGCTCCGGAACCCGTCGCGACCGCACCGGCCCCGACGCCCGCTTCGGTCCCCGCTCCGGCGCCGGAGGCGAGCGGCTTCGAGGCCGTGCGCGCCGCCGTGGTCCGCGCCGAGGCCGCCGCTCGGGCCGCGGCCGGGGAGGAGCTCGCCGCCCGCACCCCCACCGCACCCGATTCCGCCCGTCCGCCGGCCCCCGCCGCGGCGCGGGCCCCGGAACCGCCCGTGCTCCGCGAGCCGGTCCGTCCGGCGCCGACGCCGCCGGTCCGGGAGGCCGCCGCCGAGGACGACTTCCCCGCCCTCGACGACCTCGAGGCGGATCTGGAGCGCGCCCGCGCCTTCCCGCCGCGCTCCGCCGCGACGGCGCCGGAGCCCGCCGGAGAGGCGGGTCTCGAGGCCCTGCGCCGGGAGCTCCAGTCCATGCGCGGCCTGCTCCAGGCCGAGCTCGCGGCGCTGGCCGGCGACGACTACGCCCGGCGCCAGCCCGTGCGCGCCCAGCTCGCCCGGCGCCTGGAGAAGCTCGGGATCGACACGGACCTCGCCCGCCGCCTCGCGGACGAGATCCGCCACGCGGACAGCGCCCAGGAGGCCTGGCGCGACGGCCTCTCGCTCCTCGCCCGGCGGATTCCCGTCTCCGAGCGCGACCTGCTGCTCCGCGGCGGCGTGGTGGCGCTCCTCGGCCCCACGGGGGTGGGCAAGACCTCCACCGCCGTGAAGCTCGCCGCCGCCTTCGTCGCCCGCCACGGCCGGCCCTCCGTGGCCCTCGTCGCCGCCGACAGCGACCGCCTCGGCGCCGAGCGCGAACTCCTCGCCATCGGCCAGAAGCTCGGCATCTACACGCTCGTGGCCTCCGGGGCCGAGGAGCTCCGGGAGGCGCTCGCCTCCGTGGCGGACCGGCGCCTGGTGCTCGTCGACACGGCGGGCATGGGCTACCGCGATCCGCGGCTCACGGAGCAGGCCCGGCTCCTGTCCGCCTTCCCGGAGATCGAGCCCTGGCTCGTGCTCGCGGCGAACGCCCAGCGCAGCACCCTCGAGGCCACGATCCGCCGCTTCGGCGTCCTCGGCCCCCGGGGCTGCGTGCTCACGAAGATCGACGAGACCACGTCCCTCGGGGAGGCCCTCGGCGCCGCCATGGCCTGCGGCATGCCCCTGAACTTCGCCACCGACGGCCAGGGCCTGGAGGACCACCTCCACGTGGCCCGGGGGGACCGCCTCGTCACGCGCATGGTCGCCCTGGCCCGGGAGCACGCCCCGCGCCGGGACGACGCCGCCCGCGCCGCTCCGTCCACCGCCACCGCCTCGAACCCGCGCCGGGAGATCGTCCATGGCTGAAGCAGCAACCGTCCCGGCGCCGCCGCTCGCGCCGCCCGCCGCCGCGCCCGTGCGCACCATCGCCGTGTGCAGCGGCAAGGGCGGCGTCGGCAAGACCAGCGTCTCCGTGAACCTCTCCGTGGCCCTGGCCCAGCGCGGCCGGTCCGTGATGCTCCTCGACGCCGACCTCGCCATGGCGAACGCCGACGTCCTCATGGGCGTCCAGACCCACGGCAACCTCGCCCACGTCCTCTCCGGGGAGCGCCGGCTCGCGGAGATCGTCTGCGCGGGGCCCGCGGGGGTGCAGCTCGTGCCCGCCTCCTCCGGCGTCGCCCACCTCGCGAACCTCTCGCCGGCCGAGCACGCGGGCCTGATCCACGCCTTCAGCGAGCTCGAGACGCCCCTGGACGTCCTGATCGTGGACGTCGCCGCCGGCATCGCCGACAGCGTCGTGATGTTCACGCGCGCCGTGCAGGAGGTGCTGGTGGTGGTCTGCGACGAGCCGGCCTCCCTCACGGACGCCTACGCGCTCATCAAGGTGCTCTCCCGGGAGCAGCAGGTGCGCCGCTTCCAGGTGCTGCCGAACCAGGTGACGAACGCCGTCGAGGGCCAGGCCCTGTTCCGCAAGCTCGAGGCCGTCTGCGAGCGCTTCCTGGACGTCCAGCTCGACTACGTCGGCTCCATCCCCCGGGACGACTACCTGCGGCGCGCGGTGCAGGCCCAGAAACCCGTGGTCACCGCCTACCCCGCGAGCAAGGCCGCGCGGGCGTTCAAGGATGTGGCCGAACGTGCCGATAAGAGGAAGGTGTCCATGGGGCCCTGGGGCGGCGTCGAGTTCTTCGTCGAACGGCTGGTCGCAGCGGGGGCCGCACGATGACGACGGCGAAGCCCATCGACCAGTACCGCCGGGTGGCCGCTTCGGGCCCGGCGCAGGACGAACACCAGCTGGTGCTCCAGTACGCGCCGCTCGTGAAGCGCATCGCCTACCACCTCTCGGGGCGGCTGCCCCAGACGGTGGAGATCGAGGACCTGATCCAGGCCGGGACCATCGGCCTGATCGAGGCGGCACGGAAGTTCGACCCGGAGAACGGCGCCAGCTTCGAGACCTTCGCGAGCATCCGGATCCGCGGGGCCATGATCGACCAGGTCCGCCCCTGCGACTGGACGCCGCGCTCCGTGCACCGCCGGTCCCGGGAACTCTCCGAGGCCATGCGCCGGGTCGGTCACCGGCTCGGCCGGGAGCCGCGGGACACGGAAGTGATGGAAGAGCTCGGCATGAGTGCCGAGGAGTACCACGCGGCGCTGCGGGACGTCGCCACGAGCCGGATGGTCAGCTTCGAGGAGATCTGCCCGACCGGCGACGAGCCCGCGGGGCTCCCCAGTGCCGGGGAGACGCCGCACGCGGAGGCGGACGAGGCGGACTTCCGCGCCGCCCTCGCCGAGGGCATCCGCAACCTGTCCGAGCGCGAGCAGCAGGTGCTGTCCATGTACTACGACGACGAACTGAACCTGCGGGAGATCGGCGAGGTGCTCGGCGTCACCGAATCCCGGGTCTGCCAGATCCACGCGAAATCCATGCTGCGTCTGCGGGCGCAGCTCCTCGACTGGGCCGAGGAGCGTCCGGGCGCGGCGCGCCTCCTCGAGCGGAACTGA
>JAZBPF010000469.1:0-6144 GCA_036351515.1 Pseudomonadales bacterium
GCGCGCATCGATGGCCGCGGCCACGTCCGGGGACAGGGACTCGCCGTGGCAGGTGAGGCACGGGCCCTGGATGCGGATCGGCTCCAGATAGCCGATGCGCTCTCCGTCGAGGGAAACGGTCCGCGGCGCCGCCTCCGAGGGGTTCGCGAGCATGGCCTCGAGGTGCGGTGCGACCCAGGCGGGCGGTGCATTGTCGGGGTTGCGCAGCCGGTCCGAGGCCCGCCCCACCTCGACGCCCTCGGGCACGGCCGTGTCGGGCAGCCCCGGCGCCACGACGTGACAGGTGTCGACCGCGGCCACGGGGCCTTCCGCGAGTCCCTCCATGAGCGCGCTGCGCAGCGCCTGCTTGAAGGGCAGGAGTGCCTCGGCCGGTTCCGTGGCCCCCACCGGGGTCGCGAGAGCCACGGCCAGGGCGAGCAGCGCGCTGCGGCGGACGGTTTCGGTGCGGATGACCATGAAAGTGCTCCTCCGGGGCAGTGGGTGCGTCAGTAGTCGAGGGTGAGGATCCGTCCCTCGGTGAAGGAGAAGAAGCGGTCCGCCTCCGCGTACTGCACGCCGTCGACGAGATCCTCCTCCGTGGCGCCGGCGGCCTCGACGCACATGGGACAGGCCAGCAGCACCGCCTCGGTGGCCCGGAGCGCCTCGAGCTGGACGCTCAGCGCCTCGAAGCCGGGCGCCTCGACGTCCTCCGCGCCCTCGAGGACCGCCTGGACCCCGTCCACGTCGAAGAACACGAGGACGTCCCGGCTCTCGGCCATGATCCGCGCCAGGCGCAGCGCCATGAGCAGGCGGTGGGGATGATCGGTGCCGTGGCTGACGTGCACGAACACGCCGTCCCGGATCGACGCTTCTTCCGCGGCCCCCTGGAGCGGGCACCAGGGCAGGGCGAAAAGCAGGAGCAGCAGCAACCGTCGAGTCATCGTCCGTTCCTCTTCTCGGTGAGTCGTCAGAGGTCGTTCCCCCGTCGCCCGGTCGACGCACCGGGACCCTCCCATCCTTCCCCGGTCGGCCCCGGCCGCGCCCTGATCCGGATCAACGGACCGTCCCCGCGCTGCTAGACTCCGCGCCATGTACCGCTCCCGCCGCCTGCACCGGTTCGCCGCCGGCCTCGCCCTCACCGCCGCCGTCTTCGGCGGCCTGGTGCTGGGCGCGGGCAACATGCTGCAGCTGTACCTCGACCCGGCGGCGGCGGCCTCGCTCCACGGCGCGCACGGCGCCCCCGCTCACGGCGAGCACGATCGGCACGCCGGTCACGGGATGCACGCCACGGTCGCGGCAGAGCCCCCGTCCTACGACTGTGGTCCGCACGGCCACGCCGCCGCGCCGGAGCCCATGCCCGAGGCGGCCCCACCCGCCGTGCCGACGCTGCCGGCGCACTGCCTGTTCTGCCTGGACGGCATCGTTCCTCAGCCCGTGGTCCTCGCGGGTGTCGACGAGGGCCCGGCCGTCCTGCCGCCTCCCGCACCGCCGGTCCATCCGGCGTTCGACGCACCGGTCCGCGACACCGATCGGGCCCACCGCCCGCGGGGCCCGCCCCTCCCCCTCGTCCGAGCCTGAGTCCCGAACCCCACTCGTAGACGAGGTCCACCATGAAACGCATGCCCCCCGCCGCCGCGGGCTGGGCGCTGTGCGCGCTGGCCCTGCCCCTCGGGGCCGGTGCCGCGCCGGCGTCCTCCCCGGCCAATGCTCCCCTGCAGCTCGAGACCCTCGAAGTCTTCGGCAGCCCGCCGCCGGGCGCCGACACGATCCGCTTCGAGGCCGACGACCTCGGCGCCGCCGCCACGGACACGGCCCGACTCCTGGCCCGGGCGCCGGGCGTCGAGGTCGTCGAGAACGGCCCGCTCTCGGGCCAGCTCCAGGTCCGCGGCCTCTTCGGCCCGCGCATCGGTGTCCGCCTGGAGGGGCTCCACGTCCTCTCCGGCGGGCCCAACTGGATGGATCCGCCGCTCTACGTGGCCCCGGCCGGGCTCCTCGACTCGGTCACGGTCTCGAAGGGCCTGACCGGCATGGGCGTCGGCCCCGGCCTAGGCGTGGAGGCCGAGGCGCGCTGGAAGCGGCCCGCCTTCTCCGACGGCGGCGTCCGCCCCTGGGTCGACGTCGACGCCCGCACCCGCAGCGTCGACGGCGGGACGGCGCTCAGCGCCGGGCTGGGCCTCGCCGGAGAGCGGCACCGCTTCCACGTGGCGGGCACCCGCGAGGAGGGAGACGACTACGAGGCCGCGAACCGCACCGTGCGGCCGAGCGCCTACGACCGCAGCGCCGGCGTGGTCGGCTACGGCTTCCGGGGCGAGGCGAGCGAGCTGTCCCTCTCCTGGAAGCACATCGAGTCCGGCGACACGGGCACGCCGGCCCTGCCCATGGACATCGAGTTCCTGGAGACGGACATCGTGCAGCTCGAGGCCAGCCGGACCTTCGGCGAGCGCACCGTGCACGTCGTGCTCGGGACCTCCACCGTCGAGCACGGCATGAACAACTTCGAGCAGCGCCCGGTCGGCATGATGGTCCGCCGCACGCTGACCGACGTCACGGGCCACGAGGCACGCCTCTGGCTGGAGACGCCGCTCGCGGACGGGGCCCTGGAGACCGGCGTCGACTGGCGCACGGCGCGCCACGACGCGACGGTCTTCGACCCGACCATGGCGATGTTCTTCCTCGAGAACTTCGACGACGCGGAACAGACCATCGCGAGCGCCTTCGCCGAATGGCAACGTCCCCTGGGGCCGCGGACGACGGGACGCGTCGGCGCGCGCGTGACGCGCACCGCGGCGGATGCCGACGAAGTGAACGCCCTGCCCGCGACGCTCGTCGATGCGAACCCCGGGGCCTTCCCGCCGGGAACGCCGCCGCGGGGCGTGTTCACGCTCCGCGAGCGCTTCAACGGCGCTGACCGCTCGCGCGTGGACGTCGAGTTCGACTGGTCCGCGTCCCTGCGCCACGGGCTGACGGACACGCTCGCCGTCGAGGGCGGCATCGCCCGGCGCTCGCGTGCCGCGGCCTATCAGGAGCGCTTCCTCTGGATCCCTCTGGAGGCCACCGCGGGGCTCGCGGACGGCAACAGCTACGTGGGCGATCCGCAGCTCGAGCCCGAGGTCTCCCACGAGTTCGAGCTCGCGCTGCTCCACGACGGGCAACGCACGCAGGGGACCCTGCGCGCGTACTACCGCTCCATCGACGGCGCCATCCTCGGCGTCCGGTCCACGGCCCCGCTCGAGATCGCGATCAGTACCGGGAACACGGGCGATCCGACGCCCCTGCGTTTCGCCAACGTCGACGCCCGCATCCACGGCGTCGAGGGCTCCTTCCGCTGGCAGCTGGCGGATGCGCTGCGTCTGGATGCCGTGGGCGCCTGGCAGCGGGGGGAACGGCGCGAGGACGGGGACGACCCGCTCTACCGGATCGCCCCGGCGAACGGACGGATCGAGCTCACCTGGAGCCGACGCGACCTGGAGCTGACCGTCTCGCAGGAGTTCGTCGCGAGCCAGGATCGGCTCTCGGCGATCCAGCTCGACGACCCGGGCAACGGCAAGAACAACTTCGAGGAAACGGACGCGTTCACGCTCACGCACCTCTACGCGAGCTGGCGGCCGCGGCGGGCCATGCTGCTCCAGGCCGGCGTGGAGAACCTCCTCGACGAGGACTGGGTCGACCCCCTCGCGGGCTTCGTCCGCGCCGGGGGCGGCGAGCTCGCCTTCGGGGAGCGGGTCCCGGGCCGCGGGCGGAACCTCTTCGCCCGCATCGCCTGGACCCTCGACTGATCCACGGGGTGCCGGGGCGGCTCTCGCCGTCCCGGCGTTCCGGGGGCTACAGCCAGCCCTTGCGCTTGAAGAAGAGGTAGGGGGCGATGCCCGCGAGCACCATGAGCCCGAGGGCGAAGGGGTAGCCGAGCTTCCAGTCGAGCTCGGGCATGATCGCGAAGTTCATGCCGTAGATGCTCGCCACGAGCGTCGGCGGCAGGAACACCACCGCGGCGATGGAGAAGATCTTGATGATCTGGTTCTGCTGGATGCTGATGAAGCCCTGCGCCGCCGCCATGAGGAAGTTCACCTTCTCGAACACGAAGGTCGTGTGCGTGAGCAGGGACTCGGCGTCCCGGAGGATCTCCCGGCAGGTCTCGAGCGCCTCGGAGTCGTCGCGGATGTGGCGCATGAGGTAGGACACGGAGCGCTGCGTGTCCATGAGGCACAGGCGCACCTTGCCGTTCGTGTCCTCGATCTCCGCGAGCTCGTCGATGTCGCCCTCGAGGTCCGAGTCGTCCTCCTCGTCCTCCGTGAGGACGCTGAAGCTCACCTCCTCGAGCTCCTCGTAGAGCTCCTCGAGCTCGTCGGCCAGGTGGTCCACCTTCTGCTCGAAGAGGGCGAGGAGGATCTGCACCGGATTCGCGGCGAGCACGCGGCCGTTGCGCACGCGCAGGCGCAGGAGCCGGAAATCCGGCATCTCGTTGTCGCGGGAGGTGATGAGCCGGTTCGGGGCGAGCGTGAAGGCCACGGTGCCGTTCCGCGGCCGGCCCTCGGCGCGATACATGAAGAGCGAGTGGACGTGGATCCCGTCCTCGTCCGCGTAGTAGCGCGAGGAGGCCTCGAGCTCCTCCATCTCGCTCGCGTCGGGGACCACGTCCCCGTAGCGGACGTCCACGAGGCGGCGTTCGTCCTCGTCCGGCGCGACGAGGTCGAGCCAGTCGCAGTCCGTGTGGATGTCCGCGCCCTCGACCTGGCGCAGCTGTCCGTTGTCGATGCGGTAGCCGTAGAGCATGACCGGGTTCTCCGCCGGGGGGCGCCACGCCGGCGCTCATTCTACGGTCGCGGGCCGTCCCCGCGCACGGGGCGCGCCGCCTCGGCGCTCAGGTCGTGCCGCGTCCGCCCGGCAGCCGTCCGGCCCGCAGGTCCCCGAGGTATTCGTGCGTGTGGGTCATCACCTTCGGCGCGAGCACGACCGTCGACAGGAGCGTCGGGATCGCCATGAGCCCGTACATGCCCGTGATCAGCCCCACGGCCGCGTCCACGGAGATCACCGCCCCGAAGACGATGAGCGCCACGTAGAACCAGCGGTAGCCGGCCTGGCGCTCGGCGCCGATGAGGAAGCCGAGACACTTCGCACCGTAGTACCAGAACGTGAACATGGTGCTGAAGCTGAAGAACGCCACGAGCACCGCGAGCGCCCAGGGGCCGACGGGGCCCAGCTCCGAGCCGAGCGCCGCGGAGGTCAGGGCGACGCCGTTCGCCTCCCCCGACTCCCACACGCCCGTGAGCAGGATCACGAGCGCCGTGCAGGTGCAGACCACCAGCGTGTCGACCACGGGGCCGAGCATGGCCACGAGCCCCTCGCGCGCCGGGATGCCCGTCTTCGCCGCGCCGTGGGCCATGGATTCCGTGCCGATGCCCGCTTCGTTCGAGAAGGCGCCCTGGCGCACGCCGATCATGAGGCTGCCGAGCAGGCCGCCGGCGGCCGCCTCGCCGCGGAAGGCGTCCGTGGCGATGAAGGCGAGCATGGCGGGGATCTCGCCCGCGTGCCGGACCAGCACGATGAGCGTGATGGCGAGGTACAGCACGACCATGAGCGGCACGACGCGAGCGGCGGTGTAGCCGACGCGCGCGACGCCGCCGAGGATCACGGCGGCCACGGCCCCGGCGACGAGGAGGCCGAAGCCGAAGTCGAAGGCGAAGTGGTCGTCCGGGGTGGCGAGGCCGTAGGGCACGGCCACCACCTCGCGGACGATCTGCACGAGCTGGTTGATCTGGAACACGGGCAGCGTGCCGAACATGGCGGCGACGCAGAAGAAGACGGCGAGCGGATACCAGCGCCGCGAGAGCCCCTCGCGGATCACGTACATGGGCCCCCCCTGCGTGAGGCCCATGCTGTCCTTCCCCCGGTACATGATCGCGAGCGTGCAGGTGAAGAACTTGGTGCCGATGCCGAGGAGCGCCGTGAGCCACATCCAGAACACGGCGCCCGGGCCCCCCGCGTGGATGGCCACGGCCACGCCGGCGATGTTGCCGAGGCCCAGGGTGCCCGAGAGCGCGCTCGAGAGGGCCTGGAAGTGCGTGAGATCGCCCGTGTCCTCGTGGCTGTCGTAGCGCCCCGTGAGGAGCACCGTGGCGTGCGTGAAGTGACGCCAGGGCAGGCCGCGGGAGTAGACGAGGAAGAAGA
>JAZBPF010000470.1:0-2501 GCA_036351515.1 Pseudomonadales bacterium
CATGCGGTGGCGGATCGCGTGCGGGTGTTCCTCGACTACCGCGACGGGCGGGGCGAGACCACGGAGCGGATCGTGCGGCCGCTCGTCGTCATCTACTGGGGCGGCCTCTGGATGCTGGGCGCCTGGTGCGAGCTGCGCCAGGCGTTCCGGAACTTCCGCCTCGACCGCATCGCCGAGGTGCGGGTGCTCGGCTCGCGCTTCGACGCCGAGGATCCGGAACGGGGCCTCGCCGCCTTCGTGCGCAGCGTGTCGGACTGAGGGGATGCAGCTGGTTGCCTACGGGCTCTCAGCCTGAGCCGGTGGTTGCCCGGACCGCCTCGACGCCATGGCTCACCTTCGACGTCCTTGGTCGCTCACGGCAGCACGAGCCCTGGCTCGCTGTGCGGTGGTCTTTCACGGGTGATCCTCTGTGGAGGCGGTGCCCGACTGATCTGCAGCCTCCGCGACAGACCGATTCGAGGATGGCAGTATCTGCCAACCACTTTGATCCTCCGGGGAGCCTGATGCCCACCCGCAACGTCGTGCTCACCGACCAGCAGGCCCGCATGGTAGAGCAGCTCGTGCAGTCCGGGCGGTACCAGAACGCGAGCGAAGTCCTGAGGGACGGCCTGCGCCTGCTCGCGCAGCGGCACGCCGAGGACGACGCGCGCCTCGCGATGCTCCGTGGTGCGCTGGAAGAGGCCGACGCCGCGATCGAGGCGGCCGATTGGGAAGACTGGTCCCCGACGCTGCTCGAGGAGATCGATCTGGAGGAGCGATCGCGCCCGCGTCAGACGGAGCGGTGAGAACCGTCCGGCTCACGGGTCCGGCCAGGCGCGACATCGCGTCGATTCTGCGGTGGACCGAAGACCGGTTCGGCGCTGACGCACGTACCCGCTATCGGATGCTGATCGATGCAGCGATCCGCGAGCTGGCCGAGAACCCGGATCGCCCGGGCGTCCGGTCGATCGCCGACGTCCGGCCCGGGTACTGGATCTATCCCCTGCGCTTCAGCCGTCGGCAGGAGCGGCGGACACTGGTCGCGAGACCGCGCCATCTGCTCGCATTCTGCCGGTACGACGACGAGGTGCTCGTCATCGCCCGGCTGTTCCACGAGCGACAGGTTCTGGAACGACACCTCGGGCGCGCACCGTCGGAGGACGGGCGCCGATGAAGTCGGCGCGGACCTCTGCTGGACACCCACACCAGCCTTTCGCGCCGGCGGCTCTTCCGATTCGCCTTCGCAGGCAGCTTCGGGTTCGCGGCGGCTCGCGGGCTGGCCTCGTGCTCAGCTCCGGTCCAGCGGCTCCGCCCCGGAGGCGACGATGAGGGCGCGCAGCTCGCCGAGCACGGTCTCGAGCAGCGCCTCGTCGGTGCCGCGGACCACGAGGGTGGTGCCGTAGCGTCCGCCCTCGGAGAAGGGATAGCTGCCGAGGTCCACGTCCGGATGCGCCGCCTGGATCGCGCGCAGGCGGTCCGCCACCTGGCTCTCGCCGAGGAAGGCCCCGACGCTGCGGGCGCGCACGGGGCGGGCGCCGCGGAGCTTCGGCACGAGCAGGCCGAGCATGGACTGCATGACCGCGGGAATTCCGGCCATGACGTGCACGTTGTCGATGGCGAAGCCCGGCGCGCCCACCTCCGTCTCGATGAGCGTCGCGCCCTCCGGAACCCGCGCCATGCGCAGGCTCGCCTCGAGGACGTCGTCCGCCAGGGCGCGCTGGGCGCCGTAGGCGCGGATCTGCGCCTCGATCTGCGGATGCATCACGAGGGGCACGCCGAAGGCCCGGGCGACGCAGTCCGCGGTGATGTCGTCGTGGGTGGGGCCGATGCCGCCGGTGGTGAACACGTAGTCGAAGCGCGTGCGCACCTCGTTCAGGGTGTCGACGATCACGGCCTCGACGTCGGGGATCGTGCGCGCCTCGCGCACCTGGATGCCCTGCTCGTTGAGGGTCCGGGCGATGAAGGAGAGGTTCGCGTCCTGGGTGCGCCCCGAGAGGATCTCGTTGCCGATGATGAGGACGCAGGCGGTGACGGGGCGCTCGGTCATGGGGGCTCCGGGAGGGCGACGGACGGCGCGGATCATACCGCGCCGGTGCGCCGCCTTCTCGCGAGCGCCCTTCCCGGTCGGGCTCAGGGCAGGGCGGCCACGAGCATCGCGACCGTCGCGAAGAAGCCCACGGCCCAGATCAGGGAGCGCACGAGCGGGATTCCCGAGGCGTAGGCGGGGACGTAGAGGACCCGGGCGCCGAGATAGGTCCAGGCGCAGCGCTCCGACAGCGTCGTCGAGCCGTCCCCGAGCACGGTCACGAGCACGGCGATCGTGAACAGGGCGAGGCCCTCGAAGTGGTTGTCGAAGGCGCGCTTCAGCCTGCCTGCGACGCCCGTGTGCTCCCGGGCCTCGTCCCGCGAGCCGGCGGTCCAGGCGACGCCCTGCTGCACGTTCACGGCCACCGCCACCAGCAGGAGCTGGAGGACCTGAAGGAGCGCGGCCCAGCCCAGCACCTGCAGTTCGACCGCCATGG
>JAZBPF010000471.1:0-2486 GCA_036351515.1 Pseudomonadales bacterium
GTCGAGCGCATGCTAACGGGGGTCGGGCGGTCTGTCCAGGACAAACCCTGGACAAAAATGATTCTCAATTCCAGTCGAATCAAGCGCTTGGCGCTGGCCCGAGCTTCGGTGCGACAGCATCGTCCCCCGACGCTGAACCGGAGCTGAAGCGCTCAGCCGGCCGCCTCGTGGGCGGCCACGGCGTCGTCCACGGGACGGCCCGCGAGCACCGCGAGGAAGGCGTCGCCGTAGCGCTCGAGCTTCTGGGCGCCGACGCCGCTCACCTCCAGCAGCTCGCCGGCCGTGGCCGGCCGCCGCGCGAGCATGGCGCGCAGCGTGGCGTCGTGGAAGACGACGTAGGGCGGGACCCCGGCCGCGTCCGCGAGGCGCTTGCGACAGCTGCGCAGGGCCTCGAAGAGCTCCAGGTCCTCGGGGGCGACGTCCTCCGGCGCCGGCGCCGCCGCCGAGCCGGCGCGTCGGCGGCCGCGAACCGGCACCGGATCGCGGCGCAGGGTGAGCGTCTCCTCGCCCCGGAGCAGGGGGCGGGCCCGCGGCGTCAGGCGCAGGGCGCCGTAGCGCTCCGCGTCCGCCTCGAGACCGCCCTGGACCACGAGCTGGCGCAGGAGCGAGCGCCAGGCGCGTTCGTCGAGCTCCTCGCCGATGCCGAAGGTCGAGAGCCGGTCGTGGCCGTGCTGGACCACCTTCTCCGTGGCCCGGCCGAGGAGCACGTCGAGCACGTGCCCCGCGCCGAAGCGCTGGCCCGTGCGGAACACGCAGGAGAGGAGCTTCTGGGCCGCCACCGTGCCGTCCCAGGTCTCCGGAGGTTCCAGGCACACGTCGCAGTTGCCGCAGGCGCCCTCCGTCTCCTCGCCGAAGTAGGCGAGGAGCGCCCGGCGCCGACAGCGGGTGGTCTCGCACCAGCCGAGGAGCGCGTCGAGGCGCACGCGCTCGGCGCGCTTGCGCTCCTCGTCGCTCTCCGAGGCGTCCACCATCTGCCGGACGCGTACCACGTCCTGCAGGCCGTAGAGGAGCAGCGTCTCCGCGGGTTCGCCGTCCCGTCCGGCCCGGCCGGTCTCCTGGTAGTAGCTCTCCATGGACTTCGGCAGGTCGAGGTGCACCACGAAGCGCACGTCCGGCTTGTCGATGCCCATGCCGAAGGCGATCGTCGCCACCATGATCACCCCGTCCTCGCGCAGGAAGCGTTCCTGGTGCGCCGCGCGGGTCTCCGCGGGCAGCCCCGCGTGGTAGGGCAGGGCGACGTGGCCGTCGCGCTCGAGCGCCGCGGCGGTCTCCTCGACCTTGCGCCGGCTCATGCAGTAGACGATGCCTGCTTCGCCGGGATGGTCCGCGAGGAAGGCCGCGAGGCGCCGCCGCGGATCCTGCTTGGGTTCGACGCGGTAGCGCAGGTTCGGCCGGTCGAAGCTCGCCACGAAGCGAGCGGGATCGTCGAGGGCGAGGCGGTCGACGATCTCCTCCCGGGTCGCCGCGTCCGCCGTGGCCGTCAGCGCCATGCGCGGCACCCCCGGGAACACCTCCGCGAGCCGGTGCAGGCCCAGGTAGTCGGAACGGAAGTCGTGGCCCCACTGCGAGACGCAGTGCGCCTCGTCGATGGCGATCACGGAGAGGCGCAGGGCCGAGAGACGCTCGAGGGTCCGCTCCTGGAGCAGGCGCTCCGGCGCCACGTAGAGCAGGTCCACCTCGCCGGCGTCGAGCGCCCGGAGGATCGCCTGCTGGCGCTCCGGGTCGAGGGTCGAGTTCAGGAACTCCGCGGCGACGCCGACTTCCCGCAGCGCCACCACCTGGTCCTGCATGAGGGCCACGAGCGGCGAGACCACGAGCCCCGTCCCGGGGCGGGCGAGCGCCGGGATCTGGTAGCAGAGGGACTTGCCGGCGCCCGTGGGCATGAGCACCAGGGCGTCGCGGCCGGCCATGACGGCGTCCACGACCTCGGCCTGCAGGCCCCGGAAGGCCTCGTAGCCGTAGACGTCGCGGAGGATCTCGAGGGGGGAGCGGAGTCGGTCCATGGGCGCATGCTACCAGCGCCGTCCCTCAGCTCCCCGTGCGCTTCTTCCGCGATCCCCGCGAGCGCTGGAAGGCAGGGCGCTCCCGCAGGCGACCGTAGTAGTCCGTCACCCGCGGCAGGTCGTCGAGGGAGACGAACTTGGCCCCGAGATGGACGCTGTAGCCCACGGCCACGTCCACGGCGGAGAAGCCGCTCTCGAGGAGGAAGTCCCGGTCCGCGAGGTGCAGGTCGATCACCTCGAGGGCCTTGATCAGGCGCCGGCTCTCGAGCTTCTGCACGACCGGAGAACGATCCTCGGGCTTCACGAACACGCTCTGCTGCACGAGGGAGGCGCCGTGGACGGCGACGGTCTCGGCGTAGTGGAGCCACTGGAGCCATGCCACGCGTTCCGGATCGCCGGGGCCGCGGTGCAGGCGGCCGCAGGGGGCGGAGACGTCGTCGTAGGCCTCGCACAGGTACTGGATGATGGCGCCCGACTCGAAGA
>JAZBPF010000472.1:0-5411 GCA_036351515.1 Pseudomonadales bacterium
ACCGGCGACACCTTCCGCTGGAAGGGGGAGAACTGCTCCACGAACGAGGTCGCCGAGATCCTCAACGCCTTCCCGCAGGTGCGCTCGGCGAACGTCTACGGCGTGCAGGTCCCGAACGCCGACGGCCGCGCCGGCATGGCGGCGATCACCTTCGATCCCGAGCAGGTCTCGGGCCCCGAGGACGTGGACTGGGCGGGGCTCTCCGCCCACGTGCGCGACAAGCTCGCGGCCTACGCCCGCCCGGTGTTCGTGCGCGTGCAGGCCGAGCAGCCCACCACCACGACCTTCAAGCTGCGCAAGCAGGAGCTGAAGGAGGAGGCCTGGCATCCGGAGCGCACCGGCGGCGACGCCCTCTACGTCCTGAAGCCGGGCTCGGATCGCTACGAGCCCCTCGACGAGGACTTCTACCGGAAGCTCTGCGAGGGCACCGCGGGCTACTGAGGCTCAGAGGCGCAGCTGGGCGCGTCCGAGCAGGTCGGCGACGGCCTGCTCGAGCGCCGTGCGGCTGAAGGGCTTCTTCAGGAAGACGACCTCGTGCTCGGGGAGCGCCTCGCCGGCGAGGGCCTGGCGGTCGTAGCCGGAGACGAGGAGCACCCGGAAACCCGGGCGCAGGGCGCGGACGGCGTGCATGAGTTCCACCCCGTCCATGCCGCCGGGCAGCACGATGTCCGTGAGCAGGAGATCGAAGCGCTCGCCCGCCCGCAGCCGGGCGAGGGCCGGCGCCGCCTCCTGCTCGATCACGAGCGCGTGCCCCACGCGCTCCAGCACCCGCCGCAGCAGGCTCGCGACGTGCTCGTCGTCCTCCACCACGAGGATGCGCGGGCCGTCGTCCGCCTCCGGGGCCGGCGGCGGGAGCGCGGGCGCGGGCTCCGGTGCCGGGGCCGTGCCGGCGGCGTGGCGCGGGAGGTCGAGCAGGAAGCAGGCGCCGGGGCGCCCCGTGTCGTCGAGGCGCACGCTGCCGCCGGCGCCGCGCACGAAGGCGTGGACCATGGCCAGCCCCAGGCCCGAACCCGCGTCCTCCTCCTTCGTGGTCCAGAAGGGATCGAAGATCGATGCCCGGAGCGCCTCCGGGACGCCGGGACCCGTGTCCTCCACGGCGACGCGCACGCGCGTGCCCTGGAGTTCCGTCGCCGGCAGCTCCCGCGTGCGCACGAGCAGGCGACCGGCCCCCTCCATGGCGTCGCGGGCGTTCGCGGCGAGGTTCAGGAGCGCGTTCTCGAACTCGCCGATGTCCACCCGGACCATGAGCGGTGCGTCGTGCAGGTCGAGGGCGAGCTCCACGCGGCCGCCGAGGGTGCGCTCGAGCAGGGGCACGAGGTCGCGGATGCGCACGTTCACGTCGCATACCTCGGGACGGACCACCTTGCGCCGCGTGAAGGCGAGGAGGCGCTGCGTGAGGTCCGCGCCGCGGCGCGCCGCCTCGGCGATCAGCTCCACGTCCCCCCGCGTCCAGTCGTCGAGCACGGCGTCCCCCTCGAGGATCGTCGCGGCGTTCCCGAGGATGATCGTCAGGAGGTTGTTGAAGTCGTGGGCCACGCCCCCGGCGAGCTGACCGAGGGTGCCGAGGCGCTGGAGGCGGCGGAGCTGGAGGGCGGTGCGCAGCTCCTCGGTGGCGTCGAGGCAGAGCACCAGGGCGCCGCCGTCGGCAAGCGTCCTGCGCGCCACGCGCAGGCGCCGGGGCGCGACGCCGTCGGCCCCGCGGAGCTCCAGCTCGAGGGGGGCGTCGTCGCCGGGCGGGAGCGCATCGACGTCCAGCGGCCGGTCCCCGCCCGGCGCGAAGGGCGCGACGTCGCCGAGCCAGGCCCCCGTGCCCCTGCGTTCACCGAAGCGGCGGCGATGGGCGTCGTTGTGTTCGCGCACCGTGCCCGCGGCGTCCAGACGCACGAGCGGCAGGTCGAGGGCGTCGGCGAGGGCCGCCCAGGCGCCGAAGGCGTCGTCCCCGGCGGCGGCTGCCGGCGACGCGAGGCGTCGCCAGAGGATCCCCGCGACCACCGCGGCCGCGGCGGCGAGGGCCAGCTGCGGGGCGCCGGCCGGCAGGAAGGCGACGGCGAGCGCCGCGAGGAGCACGTAGCCCCCCGCCAGCATCGCACCCCGGCTGCCCCGACCCACCGGCATGATCCGGGGGCCCGCCCTTCCTTCGGCCATGGCACTTCCGTCCGTTCCGCGGGCCGACTCTAGCCCCCGGACCGTCCGCGGAGCCATGCCGGGGATCCCGCAATCGGGGCCGCCGGGCCGATCGGGGCCCCGCACCCGGTCAGGCGCCGCTGCCGCTCGCCCCCTCTCCGGCGGGAACCGTCGGCGGGCCCGCCACGTCCGGCCCGCTCGACGCCTCCGGCGCCTCGCCGCGTTCCGGCGCGTCCTTCGCGAGCACGAGCCCGAAGACGATCCAGCCCGCCTCCGGCGCGGGGCCGTCGCGGGTCACGAACAGGCGCAGGCGCCCCTCGGGATTCAGCGCGAAGAGCGGGATCACGTCGTCGCCGTACTCGGCGCGGTAGTCGTCGAAGGAGAAGGAGTCGGTCAGCCGCGTGCGCCGGACCTCCGCCCCCTTGCCCACGAGACCGGCGAGGGCCGCGTAGTCCACCTCCTCGCCGAAGAGGCGGGAGCCGGGCCGCCCGGCGACGCTGGCCGCGGAGCGCTGGGCCTTCTCCGCGCTCGTGCCGATGGCGTGGACGCGGCCCCGGCCGAATTCCGTGGCGTAGCGCAGGCACGCGAGCGCGTTGAGCTGCGCGCTCGGCGAGAGCGCCAGCAGCCGGCCCAGGCCCACGAGATCGAGGTGGCGATCCGCGTGCTCCGACACGGGCGAACCGAAGAAGGCCTGCAGCCCGGCCATGCGGGCCTCGCGCACGAGTTCCCACTGGGTGTCCGTGAGCAGCACCCGGAACCCCGCGTCCGAGATCGCCTTGCCGATCTTCCGCGCGAGCGGGTTCGCACCGACGATGAGCACGCCCCTCGGTTCCGGCTCGGCCACGCCGAGCGCCCGGGCCAGGGGCCCGGCGGTGAGTCCCTGCACGAGCACCGTGCCGATGATGACGGCGAAGGTGAGGGGCACGATCACCACCGCCTCCTCCACCCCGGCGTCCTGCAGGCGCAGGGCGAACACGGCGGAGACGGCGGCGGCGACGATCCCGCGGGGGCCGATCCAGGCGACGAGGGCCCGCTCGCGAGGCTTCAGCTCGCTGCCCAGGGTCGAGAGGAACACGCCCAGGGGCCGCGCGACGAACACGAGCACCGCGAGCACGCCGAGGGCCGCCGGACCGAGCGCCTGGAGGCGGCCGAGATCGAGGCGCGCGGCGAGGACGATGAAGAGCCCGGAGATGAGCAGGAGCGAGAGACTCTCCTTGAAGTCGAGGATGTCCTCGAGGGGCGTGTCGCGGGTGTTCGCCATGGTCATGCCCATGACCGTCACGGCGAGGAGGCCGGACTCGTGCACCGCCAGGTCCGAGAGCGTGAACACGCTCGCGACGGCGGCCAGGGTGATGACGTTGTGCAGGTACTCGGGCAGCCAGTGGCGCCGGAGCGCGACCGCGAGGCCCCGGCCCGCGGCGAGGCCGAGGCCGGTCCCGACGGCGACCATGGTCAGGAAGGTGCCGAGGAGCGAGCCGCCCGCGTCGCCCGCGTAGCTGCTGATCAGGAACTGGTAGACGAGCACGGCGAGGAGCGCGCCGAGCGGATCGATGACGATCCCCTCCCAGCGCAGGGCACTCGCCACCTTCTCCGTGGGCCGGACCGTGCGCAGCATGGGCACGATCACCGTCGGCCCGGTGACCACCACGAGGGCGCCGAAGAGCAGGGCGATGCCCCAGGGCAGGTCCACGAGCAGATGCGCCGTGGCCGCCATCACCAGCCAGGTGGCGGCCGCGCCCACGGTCACGAGGTTGCGCACGACGCGGCCGAGGCCGCGGATCTCGTCGAAGCGCAGCGTGAGGGCGCCCTCGAAGAGGATCACCGCCACGGCCAGCGACACGGCCGGGAAGAGCAGGTCCCCGAAGAGCGCGTCCGGATCGAGGATCCCCGCCACGGGCCCGGCGACGAGCCCGAAGGCGAGCAGGAACAGGATCGCGGGCAGACGCGTGCGCCAGGCGATCCACTGGGCCAGGACGCCGGCGGCGACGATCGCGGTCAGGAGGACGAGGGGTCCGAGGTGCACGGGGGCTCCGGCGGGATGCGGCTCCCCATCGTACCGGGACGGCGTAGAATCCGCGCCCCGACCCCCGGCCGGAGCCCGTGATGGGCGCAGAGGTCTCCGAAGCGCCGGCAGCGCCCTCGCCCGGCACCGCAGCGGAGCTCGGCAGGCTCGTGCGCCTCGGCACGCCCGTGGTGCTCGCCCAGCTCGCGCTCATGGGCATGGGCGTGGTGGACACGCTCTTCGCCGGCCGCGTGAGCGCCGAGGACCTCGCCGGGGTCGCCCTCGGCGGCAACGTCCTCTGGCCCACGCTGCTGCTGCTCATGGGCGCGCTCATGGCGCTGACCCCGAACGTGGCGCAGCTGCACGGCGCCGGGCGCACGCACGAGATCGGCGAGCTGGTGCGTCAGGGCGCGTGGCTCGCGCTCGTGCTCGCCGTCCCCGCCGTCTGGGTCCTCTCCCACGGTGGCGTGGTCTACCGCCTCGTGGGCGCCGACGCGGCGATCCTCCCCTACGCCGTGGCCTACCTCGACTGGGTGCGCCTGGGGGTCCCGGCGATCCTGCTCTTCGTCGTCGGCCGCTACCTCTGCGACGGGCTCGGGGACACGCGCCCGGCCATGGTCGTGACCGGGGTCGCCTTCCTGCTCAACGCCTTCCTCGACTGGGTGTTCGTCTTCGGGCGCCTCGGCGCGCCCGCGCTCGGGGGTCCCGGCTGCGGGCTCGCGACGGCGCTCGTGCTCTGGTTCGAACTCCTCGCCATGGCGGCCTTCGTCTGCCTGCGCCGCTACCGGGAGCCCACCCGCCTCTTCGAGCGCTTCTCGCCGCCGGACCCGCGGCGCCTCGCGGCCCTCGTGCGCCTGGGCGTCCCCATCGGTCTCGCCTCCTTCTTCGAGGTGGCGGCCTTCTCCATCGTCACGCTCCTCGTGGCCCGCCTCGGCGCCGTGGCCGTCGCCGCCCAGCAGATCGCGTTCTCCATCAACGGGATCCTCTTCATGATCCCCATGAGCCTCGGCATGGCGGCGACGATCCGCATCGGCCACCACCTCGGCGCCGGGCGCCGCGACGACGCCCGGCACACGGCGCGGGTGGCGATGACGGCCTCCGTCAGCCTGGGCCTCGCCTTCGCCGCCTTCGTCGCGTTCCTGCGCACGCCCCTCGTGGCGCTCTACACGACCGAGCCGGACGTGGTGCGCCTGGGCGCGCGGCTGCTGCTCTTCCTCGCGGTCTACATCGTCGTCGACAGCATGCAGGCCACGGCCATCGGCGCCCTGCGCGGCTACAAGGACAC